>JACMMR010000039.1 GCA_014378965.1 Candidatus Parcubacteria bacterium
ATGGAAACATATAGTCAGGTTTCTAATTTTGGTTCATTTTTAAAATAGTTATGTTTGATTAAGACGCGCCAAGGTAGCTCAGTTGGTAGAGCATATCCCTGAAGAGGATGGGGTCGCCGGTTCGAGCCCGGCCCTTGGCACAAAGTACAGCAAAAAACTGCGATTATTAATTTCGAAGTTTTTTGTTTACATGGTATTATTTTTATATGAAAAATACCGAAATACTAAGAGAGACGGTTATGGATTATTTTCCTTCAGAAAAAATAATATCCGAAACAGAAAGACGTGTATCAATATCTTCATCGACTATTATCGGATCCTCTGTATCCATCGGATTAATGCCGATTTCAATTATTGAAACTGATAAAAAGATTTATTTCGGAGGATTGTTCGGTACAAGTGTTGTTGATAAATCGACTTGGTCTAAAGATGAAAGCAATAGTGAAAAAAATATTTGGGTTAGTAAGCCCACAAAAGGTTTTGAGCTAGGGTTGCAATATTTTATCCCTGAAGAAAGAGTTACTCCGGCTTTTAGATTTATATACAAGATATACCAAGCTTTCTCAAGAATTAACTTTAAGTCAAAAATAACTATTACATATAAAAAGTAAGATAACTTGGTTTTTTGTGGAACTTTCATTTTTATTATATAATTACTACTATGAAAAACACAAAACAAAAGGGATCTATTATCAAAATTATTTTGATAATATTTTTTATTTTAGGAATTGGTTCTGTTATTTACGTAAAACACGAATCTACTAAACTATTTAATGATTTTATTATAAATGACAAACAGACTCTCATAAACCAAGTTGACGCTTTCATTAAGAATGTAGGTCAAGGTGATGTAAGTGATGCATATAAACTAACGGATCAGAAAAATATTTCATTGGAAATGTTGCAAAATTCTGAAATGAGGGAAGCCTTACAAAAATATGAAAAGCAAGATTCAAATTTCCATAGTATAAGGGTTATAAGATGGTTATCCAATGATAGTAAAGTTGAATATAAAACAGTTATTTATTTTTCAGACAAAACACAGGGTCAGATGGGAATAGTTGCTATAAAGGAAAAGGGGCTTTGGAAAATAGCAGGATTTGAATTGGCCACGCCACCTGATAAAATGTGGTAAAAGTTTCTTTTAAACCCTAATAATAAAAATATACATCCTGGTTGGGGATGTATATTTTTATTATTAGGTTTCCTACATACCCTTCACCTTCAAACTCGCCTTTCTCTCTCTATCAATTCTCGGAAGTCTTAATGTGAGCATTCCTTGTGACTCTGTAGCCTCAGCTCTATCAATATCAACCTCATGAGGGAGTTTAACTGTTCTTGAAAATGTTCCCCAATACAATTCTCTATAATGATAATCATCCTCGGCAATAGTTTTCTCGTCTTTTCTTTCACCTCTAATAGTTAACATATCCCGTGATAAAGAAATATCAATATCTTCTTTTCGAACACCTGGAATCATAGTTTTAACTATAACTTCAAGCTGAGTTTCAAATAAATCTATCCCTAACTGTCCTTCGACTGCGATTGGACTATCATCTTCATCTTCTTCAATATCCTTATCCTCATCATCGTCATCGATGTCTCTGGAATTTAAGCTACTAAAAGATTTACGATTAACTTGACTCATCTTTTCTATGGCTTCTTCATCCTCTTCCTTGAAGCTACCAGTTAATCTTTGTAAAAATGATTTGCGTGTATTGTTCATATATCTATTTTAAATGTTTAAGAGCAGATGTGCAAGTACTATACCCTACATTTTATCTGCTTCATATTTTCCAGACATAAAATTATAAAAATAATTACAATCCATGTTGCTAAAAATACAAAAATTACAGAATTTACTGATGTCAATAAAAATATATTAAAGAGCCAATGAACTAAAGTTGCCACAATAAGACCAACCCATATATAGGCCTCACGAACAATTGGTCGTTTACAAAATGAATAGCCTATACTGAGTGCCAATAATCCACTTGATGCAACATGAAGCAAGTTTGCACCAATAAATCTAATGTTTGAGTTAATTATCAAATTAATTGTTTGTCCTGCGAGAAGTGGTTTTATTAAATATAATATATTTTCCATAGCTGCAAAGCCTATAGCAGCAGTCATAAGATACAAGAAAGCATCAATAGGTTCATCAAATAATTTTGTTCTAAAGAAAATAACGTATGCACAAACAAATTTTACTAACTCTTCGATGATAACAAAAATTAAATTAACCGTTTTGTAATTTGTTACATCGATTGTATACCAATTAAAATACCAATTAAATATATGTTGAAAGAATAGTGAGATAAATGCACCGGCCATACCAAGTAAAAAAATAAGTAAGATTATCCTTCTCGGTTCTTTATGGTTATTATCCTCATGTAACCAAAACCAAAGCCATATAAGTGAAGGAATAAGTCCACCAATAAGGGCATAAAAAAATACTGTCAAACTACTATGGAGTATAAGCATTATTTCATCATATATGTGCATAGAAATATTATACAGTATGCAAAGACCAATCTCCATCAGGCTTGAGTTCTGCAAATTCTAAATCACTCGGGTTAATTATTTGTACATATTCATTTCTAAGACCCACAATAGCAGCTAATGCGATCATAACAGCATTGTCAGTTGCAAGATATTTTTCAGGTTTGTGAAAATTAATATCATTTTTAGTACACCAAAGCTGAAGTTTTTCCTTTAAAAATTCATTAGCGATTACTCCACCGGCTACGATTAGGTTTTTATATTTATTATTATTAGTTTTATTAGCAAAATTCAACTTACTAATCAAAACTTCTGAAACTGAATTTTCAAATTCGTGACAGATTAGATCAATAGTTTCATCTGGTAAAATTTCTGTGATCTTTTTAAGATCCCGTACCATATACAGCACAGCGGTTTTAAGTCCTGAAAATGATAAATCTAGATCCTGACTATGGATCATTGGACGGGGAAGTTTGATGTTATGTATAGCTTTTAAAGCTTGTATATGATTCTCAGTGTATAAATCTCTTAATTTTTGAGCTTTCCTTGCAACCAAAGGACCACCTGGATAGGAGAGATCAAGTATTCGAGCAACTTTGTCATACGCCTCACCAACCGCATCGTCTCGAGTTTTTCCTATGATTTTGTATTTTCCCCAATTTTCTATATCTACAAGTTCAGTATGTCCACCTGATATTAGGAGTGCGAGAGTTGGGAATTTGATATCTTTCGATTCCATAAGTACCGATGAGATGTGTCCCTCCATGTGGTTTATAGGTAGTAGCGGTTTTTGCCATAGTTCAGACAAAAATTTTGCAAAGCTTAATCCAACCCATAGTGCTGGTTCAAGTCCGGGTCCACGGGTTACAGCAATATAATCGATATTTGGAATTTTATAAAGTGACGAGTCACCGTTTACAAGTTCAATTTTTACTTTTTCCGTCAATTCTTTTTCTCGATTTAGCAAATCAAAATTTATATTTTCCTTGTTTATACTTGAAACTTCACTTGACATAATCTTCTCGAGACAAGATGTCAATAGTCCTGTCAAATTATTGCCATGCTCACGTTTAGCCATCATAGGAAATACACCTCCAAATTGTTTATGGATATCTATTTGACTATTGAGAGAATCGGCTAAAACTGTGTATTTTTCTGTGTTTTTA
>JACMMR010000040.1 GCA_014378965.1 Candidatus Parcubacteria bacterium
TAACCGTAACACCAGTAGGTTGGAAAACCTATGATTCAGGTCGGGGGTTTTCATTTAAGTATCCAGGTCATTTCATATTTGATAATGGCAATTCTACTCCAGAACGAATTATTTTTAATTATTCTGAACAAGAACAGAAGCGACTTATAGTTACTGTTGAACATTCAAATACATTGCTTGAAGAAAATGTTAAGAATACAGTAGCGAATGAAAAAAGTAATTCCACTCAATTTGCTATTTCCTCTACACCCTGTATTGTAAAAAATTTAAATGGGTATTTAATTATCCGCCAGAACCGAGACATGCAAAAAGATAGTAATTTCACATTTAAAACAAAAATTGATACTACCCTATTTAGTTTTAGTTATACCTACAATCCAACAAATGCATCACAAAGTAATTTTTACGCTGAAATTCAAGCAATAATCTCAACCCTCAATTAATTTTTTTGAAGTAATGATTGAAAAATACAAAGCTAAAACTAACACTGCTATCCCGATAAAATAAAAGATGTCAGCTACATATGGTGTATATTTCAAAATACCCAAACTCGACAATAGATAATTCCAATCGTGTATTACACCATCACCTCCTAAAAGTGGTAATTGCATAATAATCGCATCGCCAGCATACACAGATACGTTGATGAGATTTTGCCCAACCCAAAACAAGAGTAATGATGCAGAATAATATTCTTTTTCTTTGTAAAAATACAAACAACATAAAATTGGAATTAAGATTTGAAACAATGATCCTCCTGCAATACTTATAAATTGTCCAAAGAAAAAAGTAAGAGTGTGCCCTGCCTCATGAAAGATAAGATTAATACTATCTATGAAGTGCCATTCGGTTGAAGTAGATGCATAATAAAAAAAGTATAATGATACTAAAACTACAAACATAACTTTCGTTAAACTCAAATTTTTCCAGATATTCATACCCTGATTGTATCAAACAATAATGAAAGCTGACAGAAGATGTGATAGTATCTCTATATATGTTAAAAACAATCATTCATTTTTTTGATCGATTAGAAGATAAAACCAGAGGCAAACTTAGTCATGTGCCGGTTGTATACTCGGTAGTTGGAGGATTTTTTGTAATCATGTTTTGGAGAGCCGTATGGGAAACAATAGATATTATGTGGAAATCGGATAACTATATCTTGAACTGGATATTCTACCCACCAATTTCATTGATTATTTCTATCCTTGTGCTCTTAATGATAGGTTTAATGGTGTCAACTTTTATAGGTCATAGAATAATAATGTCAGGTCTTAAAAATGAGAAAAAAATGGAGGAAAAAGCTGAGGAAATGATACAGGAGGAAGAAATAACGTTACAGCATGTTATGACAGAGCTAAGTAAATTGAGAAAGGATTTTGAGGAGAGAAAGTAAAATATGATATAATTAACCCATGCCATCACAAGAATCAAACCTAAGCCAAGAATCAAATATAAAGTGGGCCGCTACTGCTGAAAGATTCCGAATTAAAATTGATGAAGAAGTAGAAAGAATAGGTGATATGGATCATAGAGTCGCTGATTTAAACAAATTAGAGTCAGTAATACATTCTTCATTTTCAATATATGAAAAACAAGGAAAAAGTATTAAAGAAGTAGAAGATGATATAAAACATAGACAAAATAATGCTGAAAATGAACTAGACGAAAAAATCTATACACAAATACTATTATTCTTAGGGGGAACTTTTGAATTTATGATATAATCAAACTATGCCAACTCTCGCCCAATCCATCACTATTCTTACCATGTTATTCCTATTCGGTTATTGGACCGGAATATTCCTCCTCTCCTATCACCTTATCCGCTTTGGTATTGGAACTCATCCACGTCGTATAGCTTTTACAATGATTTTGGGTTCAGTATTTTTAACCATCATGAGCATTATGCTTTTAATAAATATACGATAATATATGCCTAATAACTTCCCACAAATAATAGAGGCGTCTCCCATAGAAATTAAAAATGAAAGTCGAGGGTTGTTTGATTTTTTAGCTCACTCAGAATTAAATTTCGAAGGTAAAAAAGATTATGAGAAAATTTTAGTTTTCACTCGTCGACACTGGTATGTCCTTTTAAGTCCTATTATTGGTGCAGCTTTTGCAAGTCTTCTTCCACTTTTACTTGTAGTAGTTGGTGCAAAATTTTTACTCATGTATAACCTGTCAGGTGCATTTACATTGATATGGGTTATTTATTTGATGATTACCTGGTTTACCTTATTTTATAAATTAACAATGCATGCCTTAGATACTTGGATTGTAACTGACGAAAGAATAATTGATATATTACAGATCGGTTTATTTAGAAGAAAAGTTTCTGAACTGCACCTCGAGTCAATACAAGATACTTCAGTTAATACACAAGGTGTTGCTGAGTCATATTTAAATTTTGGAAACATAGAAATTCAAACCGGTGCAACCGCACAACGTTTTTTGTTTGAGCAAGTGCCAAATCCTATTATGATAAAAGACACAATTATGGAAGCAGCTGGAAAGTTTGAGGTTGATAGTGATAAGAAGCTGGGGTAAGAAAAGTTTAATAAAAAATTAAGTAACCAAGGAAAGGTTACTTAATTTTTTATTTCACTTTAGAAGAAAGCGATGATTTATTTCAAAGTCGCCTTTTTAACCATCGTATTGAGTCTTGATTTCTTTCTCGCAGCTGTATTAGCTTTGATAGTATTACCTTTAGCTGCTTTATCTAATGCTGAAAACGCACTAGGTAACAACTCATTGGCTTCTTTAGTTTTACCTTCTTTTATAAGTTTTTTTACAGACTTAACTGCATCTTCAACTTTTTTCTTACGTCTCAAGTTAAAAACTTTCTTTTTTTCTCCACCTCTAAGGGCTTTTTTTGCTGATTGTGTTATTGGCATATTATTTTGTATAGTATATTAATTATTTTCTCGCGTCAACTATTTGTTTTTCTACATTTGGTGGTACAGCTTCGTATTTAGCAAATTCCATAGTGTTTGAACCACGTCCTTCTGTCATAGATCTTAGTTGTGTAGTATATCCGAACATCTCTGAAAGTGGAACAAGTGCTTTGATAGCTTTGTTTAGACCACGATCCTCCATACCTTCGATCTGCCCCCTCTTCGAAGAAAGTGATCCTGTAACGTCACCCATGAATTTTTCAGGAACAACAACTTCAACACGCATGATAGGTTCCATGATAACTGGACGAGCCCTCTTTGCTCCTTCTTGAAACGCTTGTGATGCTGCAATCTTGTATGCGATTTCTGATGAGTCCACATCGTGAGATGATCCAAAAGTAAGTTCACATGATACTCCAGTTAGAGGAAATCCAGCAACAATACCACGATCCATAGCCTCTTTTACACCTTTCTGAACTGCAGGAATAAACTCGTTTGGAATAATACCTCCTTTGATAGAATCGATAAATTCGTATCCTGGTTCACGGTGAACGTTCTTAGGAACTTTAGCCCCCGGCTCTGGCTCAACAAGTGGTTTAAGTGTAATACGTACGTGACCAAATTGTCCTTTACCTCCTGATTGCTTAGCATATTTGTATTCAGCTTCTGCTTCTCCAGTAATAGTTTCTCTGTATGCTACTTGAGGTTGTCCAACAGTTGCTTCAACATTGAACTCTCTTTTCATACGATCGATCATGATCTCAAGGTGTAGTTCACCCATACCTGCAATAAGTGTTTGTCCTGTTTCTGGATTTGAAGTTACACGGAAAGTTGGATCTTCATTACCTAGTTTTCTAAGCGCCATACCCATCTTCTCTTGATCGGCTTTAGTTTTTGGTTCGATTGAAAGTGATACAACAGGCTCAGCAAATACGATAGGCTCTAATATGATTGGATTATCTATATCACAAAATGTATGTGAAGTAAGCGCTTCCTTTAAACCTACAGCGGCTGCAATCTCTCCAGCATATACCTTTGTAACTTCTTCTCTTTTGTTTGCTTGTAGTCTAACGATACGTCCAAGTCTTTCTTTATTTCCAGTTGTTGAGTTGTAGATATATGATCCAGCTTCAATTGTTCCAGAATATACTCTAAAGAATGTAAGCTGTCCTACGAATGGGTCAGTTTGCAATTTGAAAGCAAGAGCTGAAAAAGGCTCTGTATCTGATGCATTTCTTACCATTTCTTCTCCTGTATCAGGATTAGTACCCTTTACTGGTGGAATATCAAGTGGTGACGGCAAATATTCAACTACAGCATCAAGAATAAGTTGTACTCCTTTATTTTTTAATGCTGTTCCTGTAAATACCGGAAAAAGCTTATTAGCCAATGTTCCTTTTCTGATAGCACCTTTAAGTTGTTCTATTGTAAATTCTCCACCTTCAAGATATGTGTTCATCATGTCATCATCTTGTGATGCAGCAGCTTCTACAAGCACTGCTCTGTATTTTGTTGCTTCTTCTACGTATTCAGCAGGCACGTCAGCTTCTATAACATTACTTCCCATATCTCCTTCGAATGTATAAGATTTCATTTTCAAAAGATCGATCACACCAACCATTTTCTCTTCCTCTCCCATCGGGATCTGCATACGAACAGCATGTTTTGTAAGTCTGTCTGTGATTGATTTGAATGATCTTTCAAATGATCCACCAGTTCTATCTAGTTTGTTAATAAAACAAATACGAGGCACGTTATATTTATCAGCTTGTCTCCATACAGTTTCAGACTGTGGTTCTACTCCAGCAACACCGTCAAACACAGTAACGGCACCGTCAAGAACTTTAAGAGATCTCTCCACTTCCACAGTAAAGTCTACGTGACCTGGTGTGTCGATGATGTTAAATCTATGCATTTGTGATTTATCAGCACCCATATAAGAAGGATTCCAGAAACAAGTGATAGCGGCAGCAGTAATAGTGATACCTCTTTCTTTCTCTTGCTCCATCCAGTCAGTTACAGCTTCACCTTCATGAACCTCTCCGATCTTGTGTGACATACCTGTGTAATACAGGATACGCTCTGATGTTGTTGTTTTACCGGCGTCGATGTGAGCGATGATACCGAAGTTTCTTGTTTTTTCTAATGGATAATCACGTTGCATAAAATTTGTGTGTTTGTTTTGTGTTAAATTATTTGTTTTATTATTAAATCCTGACTTTTTCGAAAATATAGAGAAAATCAAAACTTGTGCGTGAACTATAGCACGGATTGATGTGGATTTCTAGGGGGTTTTGATGTCTTTTAGGGTAAGAAAAGAACGCCGACCCTGGGGAGGTGACGTTCGATTGGTTTTGTTGAAAATTAGGATTATGGCTATTTTGTAGCTTGTATGGAGGCCATGAACTCCCGTATGATTTCAACGAGCGGATCTTCGCCTTCGATAACATTTCCTTTCTTGATAGCTCGGCTGAAGAGTGACTTGTACCGTTCTTCCAAGCGCATATTGCTCCGAAGGACAATATGCGCACATGGATTCGCGGCTTTGATCTTTTGAGATAACGCCACTGCCGGTTCAATTGAGCCGTAGAAAGTACTCATGAAAATGAGTAAATTCTCACTACCAAGCAGCTCCGATTGTTGCCAAAGAGTTGCTTCGGCATCCTGAGGAGCAACCACACGACAGGTTTCACCTAGAACGAGTCCCAGACCTACCAGTATTTCCTCGACATCGTTGTTTAAGAAGGCAAGTGGGTACGCATCGACAACAAGTATAAAGGGAGTTTTCATGATATTAATTGATGGTTTTGGTTTGAAAAGCCTATATTCACTAAGCCGGATGCTAGTGAATCAAAGTGCTTTAACCTATATATTATAGCACATAATATACATAAAAGTCAATACTGAGTAGCCATATCCCGAAACCTCACCTTACCTAATCTCCCTGTCTCTTTACATTTATCCGAACACCAGATAAACCTATTCTTATCCCTACACTCATGACACACCATCATATGAACATGACATTCATCATTGATACAGTTGTCATATCTCTCTGTATTTTCATTACACATATCACACACCCCAATAACCTCTCTATCCTTTGTAAAATCCATCACAACCCTGTTATCAAACGTAAATAATCCACCTCGAAAATCCTTCCCAGGAAACTCCTCCATGTATTTATGCATTCCTCCTTCTAGTTGATATACATCTTTAAATCCCTGCTTCATCAGATACCCAGATACTTTTTCACAACGCACCCCTCCAGTGCAGACAGTTAAAACTTTTTTGTTTTCAATGCCTGGATTTTCTTTTACAATATCAGGTAACACATCTGCAATCTCTCTAAAGTTTGTGATCGGTGGATTAATAGAATTTTTAAAATGCCCAACCTGAAACTCATAATCATTTCTCATATCGATCACAACAAAGTCATCATTATTTTCATACCATGAACGTAGCTCTGAAGGTTTTAAATGAATTCCTGTAAGTTGATTTGGATCTATATCTTCTGCTCCGAGTCCAAGCTTAACTATTTCTTTTACAATCTTTACCGATAAATTATTAAATGCAAAGCCACTACCTACAGATGTTTTAATTTCCACACAGTGTAGATCATGATATTTTGAATCTGTTTTTATTTCGTTAACATATCTTTCAATGTCTTCATTTTTTCCTTCAAGCGTTGCGTTGATTCCCTCTGATGCTAAGCGAATTCTTCCTTTGAGATTATATTTTCTACATATCCCTCTTTGCCAATTCAAACAGCGGTCCAATTCAAGTATTGGAGTATATTTGTAAAATAGTATTACA
>JACMMR010000041.1 GCA_014378965.1 Candidatus Parcubacteria bacterium
AAAGCTTTCTTTCATGTGCAAGCACTAGGATTTGAACCTAGGACCGGTCGTGTATAAGACGACTGCTCTACCAACTGAGCTATGCTTGCGTATCAAATGATATAACTCAATATATCATTTTTTGGAATTTTATCAAACCTAATCCTTTTCTACCCTAATTCCAAAGCCTCTAATAATCTCCTCGTACTCACCCTGCTCTAGCGTTTCTTTCTCTACCAAAGCTTTTGATATCCCATCCAATGCTTCTCTATGTTTTGTAATAATTTCAAGCACACGACCATATGCCTCGTTCATTATTTTTGAAACCTCATTATCGATAAATTCATTTGTTTTTTCACTATAATTTTTTGCCTCTACACCATTGCCAAACATAGTTCTTCCACCAGCCGGCTCTAGAGCGACAGGACCTACAGCATCAGACATACCGTATTTTGTTACCATGTCTCTTGCAAGAGCTGATGCTACCTGTAAATCATTTGACGAGCCCGTTGTCAGGTCACCAAAAATAGTTTTTTCAACCACATATCCTCCAAGTGAAACAGCTATATCATCCAAGAATTCTAATTTTGATTGCATTCTTTTATCTTCATTTGGAAGTTTTAGTGTATACCCCATGGCACGACCTCTAGATATAACAGAAACTTTGTGAACAGGATCAGCATATGGAAGAATTGATGCAACGATAGCATGTCCTGCCTCGTGGTATGCAGTCAAGTTTTTTTCTTTTTTATTCATCACATGTGTTTGACGAATCGGCCCAAGCATTACTTTTTCGATAGATACAATAAGATCATCTTGTGTGATTTCTTTTCTATCATGACGTGCAGCCATAATTGCTGCTTCGTTCATAACTGAGTGCAGGTCTGCTCCAGAAAATCCAGGAGTTCGTTCTGCAACAGTTTCAAGACGTATATCTTTTACAAAAGGTTTATTCTTAGCATGTATTTTAAGAATCTCTATTCTATCTTTTCGATCTGGCAATTCTACATTTACCCTTCTATCAAAACGGCCTGGTCTCAAAAGTGCAGGATCTAAAACATCTGGTCTGTTTGTGGCTGCCATAATGATCACAGAGTCTGATGGCTCAAAACCATCCATCTCAACAAGAATCTGATTAAGGGTTTGTTCACGCTCATCATTTCCTCCTCCCATACCGACACCTCGTACTCGCCCAACTGCATCAATCTCATCAATAAATATGATTGCTGGTTGTGATGCACGAGCAACCTTAAACATGTCTCGCACACGAGATGCACCAACACCTACAAACAACTCCACAAACTCAGAACCTGATATTGAGAAAAATGACACATTGGCTTCTCCTGCTACAGCTCTAGCCAACAATGTTTTTCCTGTTCCTGGGGCACCCATCAACAATATACCTCTTGGAATTCTAGCGCCTATAGATGTAAACTTTTTTGGATTTTTTAGAAAATCAACAACCTCCTCAAGCTCATGTTTTGCCTCCTTAACACCAGCAACATCCGCAAAAGTTATTTTTTCTTTTTGTCCATCTGGGGCCATCAACTTTGCACGTGATGATCCAAAAGAGAATGCTTGTCCGCCACCAACATTTTTCATACCTCGAGTTAAAAACCATATAACTAAAAAGAATAAAATTATTGGAAATAAAAATGGCAAAAGATTCATCAAAATATAACTAAAACTCGTATCATCTTTTATTTCGATAGACGTGAGTGCTAATTTTGTCTTATCAACCCCAAGATTTGAAAGTGTATCTGTTAGTGAGGCGTCATTTTCTTTTTTAGAAAATTTAACCGTTTTGTCTTTATATGTTACCTCAATCTTATCATTAACATTTTTTATTGAGGTTATTTTTTCAGTATTAATATCATTAACCAATTCTGAAAGATTAATATGTTGATCTGCTTTTTTATCATTTTGTACATAATTTGCTAATAAAAAAATTACTACAAAGAATAGTATTATTCCAATGATATTTTTTGTTACTATTTTACCAAAACCTGTTTCCTTTTTGTTTTTTACCATGTCCTGATATTAGCATGTATTTATGCTATTATCTATGTAAATATGGCTATTATTCAAAACCGAAAAGCATATCATAATTATGAAGTACTGGACAAGATTGAGGCTGGTATAGTGCTTTTTGGGTATGAAGTTAAAGCAATCAGAGCTGCCCATATGTCATTGGATGGGGCCTATATACTTGTTGATAAAACCAAAAAGGTTATACTAGTTGGTGCCAATATCAAACCGTTGCAGCCAGAAAACGTACCTGATTCATACCTTGAAACACGATCCAGAGAGTTGTTGTTGAACAAAAAACAGATTGCAGAACTTATTCTTAAGACTGAGCAAATAGGACATACCATCATACCCCTTTCCATATATAGCAAGGAAGGGTTGATAAAGGTTGAGATAGCCCTTGTAAAAGGTAAGAGAAAATTTGATAAACGTGAGACTTTAAAAAAGAAAGATGCACAGAGAGAGATCGATAGAGTGTTTAAGCGATAGTTGTTTTGATGGTTTTAGGTTTCAATATTTCAAATACAAATTTATCTACTGGCAAATATTCTTTTGAAAATTCAACAGTATCTTGATATGTGACTTTTTCCATCGCATCTATTAGATCGTTTAAAAGTAGATTGTGATCATAGTTAATGTAACTATTTACTGCACTATCCAAAATATCATTTGTCACTCTCTCACTTGATATAAATCTATCGATAATTAATTCTTTATTCTTATTAAATTTATCTTCAAAAATGCCGTCACTTACACCTTCAATAATCTCTTTAATGAGTGATATTGATTTTTCTATATATTCTGGATTCAACTTACTCTGAATGTAAACACTTTGAAAAGTAACTCTTGAACCTGTCCCTGCACCAGCTGAGTAACATAATTTATTTTCTGTTCTTAATTTTTCATACACCAAATCATTTATTACCATCACTAGAAGATGTTGGGTAGCGATTTTTTTTAGATTACTTACACAATCAAATTTGGGAATTATTATCTCAGCTTCTATACCTGCCTGTTCCTCATCCCCTAATCCTATGTCAATATATTTACTTTCATACATATTCTGCTTAGGTTTTTCAATAGTTGAAGGTACAACCGGAGCTATTGATTTTTCCCCAAGTATCATTTTTTCAAGATTACTATTAATTATTTTTTTAATATCTTCAAGCTTCTCCAAATTCCCTGCGACAAAAATCCTTAAGTTATTTTTTACTAAAAATTTTTCCTTTGCTTTTTTTAAGTCTTTAAAAGTGTTTTTTTGAATTGTATCAACCCAACCTATAATATTATTTGTTCTTAAATAATCCGGAAATTCAAAAAGATTGTTTACCCGTAAATCATTTACATATTTCAAATACGTTTCATTTGTATAATATCTCCAAAACTCTTGAATGATAACTTTCTTTTCACTCTCAACAGCTTCATGATCAAACTTTGGACTTATAATTGATGCAAAATAAACATTTAGCACATGTTCAATATGTTGTGGTAAACATTTACCTGTAAGTTGTAATTTATATAAACTTGTTGATGCATTTGCAGTTCCTAGTGTGTATTTTTTTGAAAATTCTTGATAGGCTTTTTCATCTTCAATAAGATCACTCCCTTTAAGCATTGTGTGTTCAAGAAGATGTGCTGCACCTTCGAAACCTGGTTCATCATGCATCGCACCATAATCAAATACAATTCGAATGTGAACACAAGGTGCTGTTGCAATATGTTTATAATAAAAAGGTACACCACCAACATAATCCTCTGTAAATAAATAAGGATCTTCTTTAAAATATGTAGTCATAGGGTTAATTATACTAGACGTGTCAATGACTAGCATGTAATACTAGAAGCAGGATCAATATTTTGAAGAATAAAGTTGTGGAAAACAAAATTAATAGAGTGTTTACTGGGTAAAATCTTTATAATTTCTTTTGTTTTCCTTAATGAAGGGTTTGATATGATTTTTATCATGCAAGAAAAATTACATATTTATATTGATGAGAGTGGAGATACTGGAATAAAATTTGAAAAGGGTTCAAGTGAATTTTTTGTGATTTCTATAGTCATTGTCAGCTCTAAAGATTTAAGCGAATTGAATAAAAATTTGGAAGAAATACGTGATGGATTATTATTTAAATCTAAAGAGATCAAATTTTCAAAAATATTGTTTAAGCATAAGATTATCTTTTTTAAATCAATACGTAGACTAAACTTTATTGCGTATGCATTTATTTTTAATAAAAATTTTTGTAAGCAATATAAATACATAGACTATCTAACGCAGCCATTAAAAGAACTTAGTTTAAGTAATAATTCCGCTGAATCTATCATTACCATCGATGGCAAGGATAAAAAAATGTTTTCAAACAACGATATTAAAATGATTAAAAATTTAACTAGGATAAAAACAAAGATTATATTTTGTGATTCTAAGAAAAGTATACTGATACAACTATCAGACATGTTAGCAGGACTAATTCATGCTGTTTATAAAAATAAAAATGGTTATTTTGAAACCCTAAATTTACTACAACACAAAATAAAAATCACCTTTTTAAGATGATTTTTATTACGATGCTCCCTATCTTTATTTGGAAAGCTATCCATACGGATGCAGTTCAGGAACACAGCTTCTACTTTCTATCTTATCACCCTAGCCTTTTTTGTCAAATATGTAATACTAACCCTATGTAGACGTCTACATATATACGGGGATGACCGGATTCGATATATAGATCTTTAACACATATGCGTAACCGAGTACCCTCAAATCTCGTTAAACTTTGAGGAACCTTATGTGCTAAAAACACTAAAGCTGTTGCGTCCAATTTTGGATTCAGCAACTCTTTCGCCTTTGCTAGAGCCTAGCTCTACCTCATGCGAGACGTCTTACTTTTATCTGCTTTGTGTGAGAAATAAGGCGTAATATAGCAAAGCAAGGTTAAGGGTCGTAATCTTTCCCCTTAATCGAGATTATAAGATTAGTTTATATGATGTTTGGATGTGTATTTATAATCATATAAATGAAATTTGAAAACATATCTATGTTACGTAGAAGTATGTGTTATACCTATATAGACGAGGGTTCAACTCCCTCCATCTCCACAAAACAGAAAAATCACAGACTTGCTCTGTGATTTTTTCTATATAGGTGATGAGAAAGTGCATAATTGCACTTTCTTGTAGGAGTTGAAAAGGTTTTATTTATTTTCGAGAATTCAAAGAATTTGAGAAAATTTAAAACCTGTACTGAAGTCGTAGA
>JACMMR010000042.1 GCA_014378965.1 Candidatus Parcubacteria bacterium
TAGTGTAATTTCCACCAGGTAATAGCAGTCCGAATTTACCGAACCAAAAAGCCTAAAATGCAAGCCAGTAAAGAATTGTGGACACTTACGCTCTTATTGGTGAATACCGACAAGGAAAGTTTTGAAGGAGGTTTAGAAGATTTGTATCAAAAATGGGAAGCGTTTTTAAACGAAAGGAAAATAGACGAAAACCGAAAGAAGAAATATATATGTTCATAAAAAACTGAGAAGTGCCTACAGAAGCCTTAAAACAAACCTTGATTGGTTGTTTCTCTGGTATAATCATATCGAATTGAAAATACCCAATACAACCAACGCAATTGACGGGCATTTCGCCGATTTGAAAAACAAACTGAGAAACCACAATGGATTATCAACAGATAGAAAAAAGAAATTTATTGATGAGTTTTTTAAGGCATAAAGCCATTAAATAAAATGATCGTCAAATGCTTGAGGACCATTTTATATTTTATTTGAACGGCATCGGATTATCCCTAGTCGGTTGCTCTCCAGCAGAGCCTATTCTGTTTAACCCGATAAAACAAAGATATTTAACCTAAAACTTAATTGCACAAATCGCTGAAAATAAATAGCCTACTTTTTGTCCACATCAAATAAACTTCAAATGAACAGCCTACTTTTTGTCCATTACACCTTTTATGACTAAAACGTATAACGCAATTACTAATTAGGCGGTAGTGTGCAAAAAAGCATGTATTGATAAATAGACGATTGATTAAAATTTCTTTTGAAAGAGATCCAAACTACATGGCTTCACTTTTTTCAGAATTTTTTTACACAAATACAGGGATTAATTGAACAATTTAGGTTCATAAATAAACTGGTAAATCTGATTTTGGTATTCTGTCCTTTCGGAGGCAACGCTGCCCAACAAGAGTATTACCGATTCTGGTGAGAGCATTGGGTGTCACATTATTAGCACTCTCTTATAATCCAAGACCGTCACAAAGTAAATAGTTCATATATTTTACAAATTATTTGATTCATTTATTTGATTATCAATTAATTATGCTTATTTCTTAGCTATGAAAATAGCCCAGAATCTATCGTTTGTAGATCTTGCAGTTGCCAACCGAAAGATAAAATCCAAGTTTTTTGTTAAGATCAACTTAATCCTCGATTGGCGCCTAATCTCCAACCTGTTCAACAAACATTATAGGATGGGATTGTTACAGACATGATATGGATTAAGTGATAATGAGATTGAAGATAGACTGAACGAAAGTATCTCTTTTGTCAAGTTCTGTGGCTTATCTGCCCAGGCTATTCTTAAATAGTTGCTCCTCAACATTGCTCGTTTCCTCTTCACCTGACCCAGCAAATTTAAACCGTATTAAGGAGTATAAAAAATGTGTAAACTTGTATAAGATTTTTAAAAAATAAGTGTTAACTTTTTTCAGGACGATACAAGAACAGAGATCTTCTGGAATAAAAAAAACTGAAGAACCATATCATGAAAAAAGCCAAGAAGAACCAGCCGCTTACCACATGGGAGATAAAGTTCAATAAGATGATAAGCAGGACCAGATACAAAATAGA
>JACMMR010000001.1 GCA_014378965.1 Candidatus Parcubacteria bacterium
CATATTCCACAGTCATAGTTCAGTAAGGATAAGCTGCGCTTGAATCTCATAGTCCCGAATACCGAGTTCATGCATCTGTAAGACTTTGTCATCGGTGACGAGTGTATCCCGGATGGTTTTATTCAGATCTAGACCATGTTCTTGTGTGAGGATACGAGTACGGATATTATGACTGAGTTCCACGATTCACTCGGGGTAGAGCATCGTACCCATGATAACATTGAGTAGACTAGTCTTACCAGTACCGTTACGAGCGATCAAAGCAACTCTTTGTCATGGGATAATCGTCATATCCAGATGATCAAAGAGAACTTTATCTCAGAAATGTTGGGAGAGGTTACGGATGGTGAGGTAAGACATAATTTAGAACAAGGAGAGTAAGAGCAAATACCTTCATAGGTATTTGTTATTGAGTTAATATAGTAATATAGTAAGTTAAAATCTATAATATTGATTCAATGGTCGTTTTCCATCTCTAGAATATTGACTTATTTAAATTTTATAAAATTGATTTGTAAATATAATAAAAACTATTATAAGTAAAAAGTCAATATTGACTAAAAAAACAAAAAAAATGAAAAAATGAAAAAAATTATTTTTGTTCTGTCTTATTTTTGTCTTATTTCTTGTGATAAGAAATTATCTCAAGATGAGTTAAAAATGCAACATTCATATGAGGCAATTAGCAAAGACATCGAGTTACTTGGTGTCCCAGAGGTAATTATCAACATGGCAGTCGGTGATACGCTCCAATATCTTGAGAAAACTTTATCTAATATTACAGGTGGTGACGCATTGCTTAATGTTTACGGTGATATGTGGAATAATGCTGGAATTATGTATCAAATTAGTGGTGATACAGCTAAAGTTCTAAAGCCGGCTTCAAATGGTTTAATGCTGTGGTTTTATGACCCAGATAAAGATTTAAAGAGAATTCAGACAGGGGAAATATTTCCTGCCAATGCTAACCTTAAAAAAAGTATAATTCGCATACCTGATCCAAGAAAATTTAAAAATCTTAACGTTTTTACAATGTTATTGGTGCATGAAACGAATCATATTTTGACAGGAGCTTATGAGTTGAATCCATATTTGATTGAAATGATGGTATTGACTCGAACAATAAGTGGCCAAAAAATTCTCAAAAAGATACCTGAAAGATATCAAAATTCTCAAATGGAAGGTATTCACGAATGGTTTAAATCACAACTATTCACAAAAGAGTTACATCCAATAGAATTTTATTCTTTGGATGGTTCTTTAATGCTTTTTGGTGCGATGAGAAAGAAAGAACCGCTTAATAATTTGGACATGGATAATGTTCTTAAAGAGTTAAATCTATTCATTAAAAAAAGTGGTGGAGTAGAGTATAAGTACAAAAATTAAATCAAAATAAAACAGCTGGATCCTGCTAACAAACAAGTTGTACTTGTACGGACGAGTCGGTGGAAATCCGAATACTAAAATGAAAAATATTTTTTTTGTAGTGATTATTTTATTTTATTTTTCTTGTGGACCTTCTAAAGAAGATAAAACAAGAAATGGTATTCATTTATCTGAAGTACTACAGCCCTTTGGGTCCAAAGGACTTGAAAAAAATCTTTATGCTCAAGGTAGTTTTCAGTCTTTTTATTCTAAGTTGCAAACTGAAATTGAGAAGGTAAAAAATACTATGCAAAATGGTAAAGCCGGTGGTTATGTAACCAATTTAAAATTTTGGGGAGGAGATGTGATATTATATGATAGTGAAGATGCCATGTTTTTCTTTAGAGTAGTACAACAACCTCGTACTCTGGAATTAAATATTCATAACCTTTCTTCTAAACAAGATCTTAAAAATTCTCTTAGAGTAGGATTGATTAATGAAGCAGTGAATATGGTATTTTTTGATGGTTCACCTTTTACTATGCAAAAGCATATAGAAGAAGAGATGTTATCAGATTTTGCTATGTCTATGTGTCCTGATTCATCTAATAATGGTTGGTTTCAAATTGTTGCTGGTAGATTAATGCCGTCAGTTGAGCTCGCTGAATTCAAATCATTAGATGATATGACTATTGTTGCTCAAATGGGTATCGAGCCTCCAGGTTACATAAAGCTTATCAGAATTTATGCAAGCGAACTAACTAATTCTTTAGGCCAATCTGCAGAAGATTTAAGTAAGGTAGAGCAAAGTGTAGCTTTTGTAGCAAGTATTAATTGTAAAGATGATGAGCGATGTCTTCATGAAAGTATTATTTCATTTTGGAAATCTCAACTCACACCAGGGAAGCTTCAAAAATTTAAAATGAATTGTCAAAAGAGGTATCAAAAAGAACTAAAAGAGTATTGGTAAAATCTTCGGTTTATCGAAGAATTAAAAGAAACCTTCCAAATTTTCAAAGGAAGGTTTTTTTCTTTTCTATTTCACTCCATGACATTTCTTATATTTTTTACCACTACCACATGGGCATAGGTCATTAGGTCAGACTTTACCATTATCAGCTTTAGTGACGACGGTTATATTTGGGCTGATCTTATTCGTGTTGGTTTGCACTACCTTATTTTGTAAGCTAGCATCCATAGTCTTGATTGGTGTATCACCAATATCTGCAGCAAACTCATCAACATTAGTAATTATAGAATCAATATTTACCACATTGCGAACCTCAACTTGAGTATCAGTCAGCTTAGTTTGATGATCATCATATTGCTGGATTTGACGGAAGATAGTATTGAGTACTTTAGATTTAATCGTGAGCCATAGCTGCTCAAATAGATCATAACTTTCCGCTTTATAAATCAAGAGGGGGTCTTGTTGTGCATAGCCATATAGCCCTACCTTATCTCTGAGATGTTGCATTGTATCAATATGCTCAATCCACTGCTCATCAAGGACATCAAGGTAGAGGTTTTTGAAATACTCATGTACCTGATTTGCATCC
>JACMMR010000043.1 GCA_014378965.1 Candidatus Parcubacteria bacterium
AAAAAGAGAGATAACAATAAAATTATACAATTATACAAAAAGTGGTAAAGGATTTTGGAATTTGTTATTCATCGGACCTGTATTCGAAGATAACCTTAAGCTTAAATACTTTATAGCAATTCAGACCAAAATCGGGGAAACGGAAAAATAGCTTCACTAATTTTAAAAACAGGTTCAAATATCGTCACCACAAGGGTAATTCTATTTTCTCTAAGACAAAATATGTCGCACATGCTCGGAGCAAATAACGTATTTGACATTTCTACTTATATATTATATTATATATAAGTAGAAACTTAAATACAACCAACAACACCATGTTATTCGACTTATTAGTATGTATCGGGATTATAGCAATTACACCCATGGTCGCAATTATTTTTCCAAATTCCTGCCTTGTACTTTACAGGCGCATGGCACCTTCAACAACAGACAAGCATTTGAACAGTAACAACACTGTTCCTAAGCTAGTACACTGGACAAGCACAGCATTCTTAATATCGTCACCTTTTCTTGTGGCTATGTCAGGCATTCTTGAATACTCTCATCACTGGGAATGGTATCTAGGATGTCTGTTGTGCGGAATTATAAGCTTTTGCACCTTCTGCTTTTGTGTTTTTGCAACTGGGAGAAAAGCATTCATGAAAAATTATCTCGTATTAATTCCCTTGACAGTGGTTTTTATTATTGGTGCAATCTGTATTGCAGTACGTTCGTAACCTCATTCCACAGTCACATAAGAACCGTTTCAGCATCTTGTTGTGGCGGTTTTTTTTATTTTTAAACAAAACTAAATCCTGAATATGATATAAGTTTTTAAATGAAATATAAAATCCTCTTATTCGTAGTATTACTTTTTTCTTAAACTTGTTTCTATTTTTTTTGGAATAAAACAATATCCCAAAAGATAATTTCTAAAATAATACAAATGGATTAATTTTTCCTCGTTTTAGTAACCACTATTTAGTGAACATGTTGAATAAAAATAGTCCAAGTGGTTTTAGTTGGTACCTATCAAATACAAAGGATGACCAGTTTGAGATTTTATCAGATATACCAAACGATTTAGGTCCTTTTATTTCAGGAAGTAAAAATTTTTTTCTCCCGACGGCTATAAAATAATTTATATAAAAGATAATAAGCTGAAGGTTTCCTGTAAAATCTAAGATATTATTTCTTAAGCAGGTATTCCTTGGCAATTTTTAAATAATTTTCTTTTTTATTCTTTTCCATCTTTTCATATAGTCTCGGCATCATCGATAGCCGATGATTACTTATGAAAAAGTCATGGTGACTAGCAATAAAATTCCAATATAGCGCAGTCCACTTCTCTTCCCAATCTCCACCAAGATAGTCAGACATTTTTTTGATATAATTGCTGCCCGATATGTATGGTTTTGTGGCAAAAATACCACCATCAGCGAACTGACTCATCCCATACACATTTGGTACCATTACCCAGTCATACGCATCAATATACATTGCCATAAACCATCGATACACATGATCCGGATTTACTTGAGAAAGCAACATAAAGTTCCCGAGAACCATCAACCGTTCGATATGATGGTTATATCCATAGTGCAATGCTTTCTTAATAGCACTATCAACTGGCCGAATACCAGTATCTCCAGTCCAAAATCCCACTGGTAAACTACGGGTATGCTTCCAAAAATTCTTAGTACGCATAACAACACCGTCACACTCGTAGGTCGCTCGCATAAACTCCCGCCACCCAATAATCTGTCGCACAAAACCCTCGAGTGAATTTATAGGTATAGTATGAGTATCTGCAAACTCTATTGCCCTGTCGATTACTTGTTTTGGTTCAAGTAATCCTATATTTATGAGGGGTGACAATGTTGAGTGAAAAAGTCGTACGCTTTTTTCTGTGAGTGCATCTTCATACACACCAAAGTCTCTAAAACGATCTTTAAAAAAACTTTCTAGAAAAATATCAGCCTCTTTATGAGTATATGGTAACCAGCAACCAATATCGCCATATTTTTCAGCTTTTACAGTATCAAGCCACTTCTTTATTTTTAGTACATCAAAATTATTTTCAAAAATAACATCTTTCGGAAGAACTGCACTTTTGGAAAGTTTTTTTTGATTGTCGGCATCAAAGCTCCACTCACCACCTCTTGGTTTTCCCTGTCCATCCATCATAATACTTAGATCCTCCCGAACTTTTTTGTAAAACCTACCCATATTTTTATTTGAGTTTTTATATCTAGCTATTGATTCCTCCTTTGGCAAAATAAAAAGTGATGATTCATACCAGACACGTTTAATTTTAGAAGCTTCTATCGCTCGCTCCAAATAGTAGTCAGTAGTGTCGACGACATGAATTATCTGTATTCCTTCTTTTATTAAATATTTGAACACATCGACCGTTTTTAAGTAGTGTTCAATCGTTAAACGTTGTATTTTGTAACCATCCTTTTTTAAGGATTCTTCGTATGCATCCATACTGAGCTTATGAAGCACAAGCTTTTGATAATGAATCGGGTTATGGGAGAGGATGAGTGATTCTTCAATAAGAAATATCATTCGACCTTTTTTGATAGCGGGCGATTTCACAAATAGCTGATGGGGATATATTAGAGTTGCTTCTTTCATATAAGTTAGTATAGTATAATTATTGTCTAGATGAAAATAAAAGAATCAAAAATTTGTATTGTATGTAAGATATCATTTACCAATCGTAAGTGATGGTCAAGTCGTAATCAATGGGATCTGGTCAAGTACTGCTCAGACCGTTGCCGAAATAAAAAAATATGAATCCCTATTTAACTTATAATGAAATCTTAGAAATAATTGACGCTTTTAATCCGGCCACTTATTCTAAAACTAGAAATCACCTCAGAGGGTGTGTATCACGACTCTCACCTTATATTGCTCGGGGTGTTATCAGCTTACCTGTTATTCGCGACCGAGTGTTGGCTCGACACTCAAAGCGTGATGCTCAAAAATTTGTTCAAGAATTAGCATGGAGAGAGTATTTTCAAAAAGTATATAAAGCAAAAGGCAAAAAGATTTTTTCCGATCTCCGATTTACTCGTACTGACTGGCGAAATAACGAGGTTCTAAGTGCAGTACTGAGCGCACAAACGGGTATCATCGCAGTAGATTTACAACTCGCTGAGCTCATGGAGCATGGCTACATGCATAATCACGCAAGAATGTGGACAGCTATGCTATCCTGTAATGTAGCAAAAACTCATTGGTATAATATGAGTCGTTTTATGTATTATCACTTACTTGATGGCGACCTTGCATCAAATACTCTTTCTTGGCAATGGGTTGCAGGTACGTCAGTCCAAAAACAATATGTAGCAAATCAAGAATTGATCAACGGGTGTAGTGACACAAAACAGCAACATACATATATTGATGTTCCAATCGATTTGATTAACCAAGGAGGCACACCAAGTGAGCTTGTAGACCACGAACCTTTTTCATATAAAATGTTGTACCCTGAGTCTGATATTATCTCTGATGTATCACACAAAACAGTTTTTTTATATCACCCATGGAGTATTGATCCTTTATGGAGAACCGAAGAATTAGGTGAGCGAATTTTTGTGATCGAGCCAAGGTTATTTGATTTATTTCCTGTTTCTCCTCGAGTACTTGAGCATATGTTACGTCTACTTAAAACTCATGTACCTACTGTCAATATATTTGTTGGAAATGTCGAAACAATTCCTGGTATTACAAATGCAACTGTTTTCTCCGTAGATCATCCGGCCACAACCCATTTTATAGGACACAAAGATCCTACTTTGGAGCTGTTTCCAAATATTACAGGATATTATCCAAGTTTCTTTAAATTTTGGCAAGCCTGTGAAGAATCTAATGATAACGCTTTATAAAAAAGACTATATTGTATTATTTTTAACAATTTTCTCCAGTGCCTCTTTGAGCTTTGGATGTTTATATTGAAATCCTGAGTCCAAAAGCTTCTTAGATGACATCCGTGTACTAGTATCAAATGTGTGGGCCAACTCTCCATATCGTAAATACAAAATAAATATTGGTATAGAAAAAAGTACATATCGACCATACGCGTTGCCGAGCATTTTCATAAAATCTTTTTGTCTTACTTGTTCTGGTGCTCCTGTATTAACGGGTCCGTGCAAACCTTCATTTTCCAACGCAAAAATATAAATATTTACAATATCAATTATGTGTACCCATGGAAACCAAGCTTTACCATTACCTATCCATGCTCCCAGACCAAATCTGAATGGTACAAAAAGTGGTTCAAGTATTCCACCCTTCCCTAGCACATGCGCTGTGCGAATTTGTACTGTACGAATACCAAACACTTTGGCTTTTTCTGCTTCCTCTTCCCAATCCGTACAAACTGTAGCCAGAAAATCTTTACCACACTTTGCAGACTCGTCTACCTGTAGTTCTCCTGTATCTCCATAAAAGCCAAAGGCTGACGCACTAACCAAAACTTTTGGCTTATTATTCCAATTTGAGATTGTTTGAACTATTTTTCTAGTACTTTTTATACGGCTGTCGTACACATCTTTTTTAAACTTTTTCGTCCATCGACCAAAAATATTTTTTCCAGCTAGGTGGATTATCCCATAGAGTACTCCATCATATTTTGAAGGAATTTCACGATCAGATACATTTAGTTTTTCAAATGTCAGACTTTCATGTTTTATTCTTGGTTCACTCATATCTGCTACAATTACATTGTAACCCTTATCTAAAAGGGCTTGTGTAAGTTTTGTGCCGATAAAACCTGATCCACCGGTTATTAATATTTTTTTCATCCTATCTATTGAGATAGGTTATGCTTAGTTGTAAACACGTAGCAAAAGCACCCCAGAGAAGATATGGAATATTGACATAGACTACCCAACGAAGTTCTGGTGTTGCATGCCAGATAGAATACAGTCCCCAGACGAGAGTGCCGACGATAAGCAAAATATCAAGTGAAGCAAGTAGGTTGTTTTTTAGCCCAAACTGTATCGGTGTAAATATTAAATTAAAAAACAGATTCAGTACAAACGGCAGAGCTACCATCCATGGAATTTGCTTGGTGAATGCTTTGTAAAACACCGTACCGAAAGACACTGCAATAATCGCATAGAGCACACTCCACACCGGCCCAAAGAGCCATGAGGGTGGAGCCCATGTTGGTTTGATAAGTTGTGAGTACCAGTTGTTTGTGTTCATATATTTTTTATTTTTATTGACAAGTATTTTTACCAATTGCGGCGTAGAAACCACACCAACTAAAGATAGCTTCAAAAGTCGCAAAACCGGAAAAGAAGATGAGAATAGGGCTCCATGTGGTGAGCATAGCAAAGAAGAGTAACCCTACTCCGATAGAGAGACGAATCAAGCGGCCACCTTTGTCGATGTTTTTAGTTGCTCCCCGAGGTGAATTCTTCGCAACTTTTTTCAAGATCAAACGATACGCGAAACCAACAATTCCAGCCAGGATATACATCAAAATAATAAGTCCCCAGCCAAATGGTGAGACAATAAAACCAATGGGAGAAACATTAAAAAAATCACGTTTAAGTTTAGGAATAATAGTAAGCGCGTTTAAACCCTCCTTACCGTCAAAGGCTTCTATCTCTCCGATTGCAAGCGAGTACTTGCTATCGTTGTTTAGGCTCGACACTCGAATCTCATATGTACCAGCTTCGACACGCGCTTTGTATTCAGGCCCCATCCAGTAAGAGTCGGCACCGAATGGTTCATAAAACTTCTTCCACTCAAAAGATATACCGTTAAGAGTAGCTAAGGGTTTATCAATATTGCCGTCTTTTATAACTACAGCAGAAACATCTTTCTTTTGACCGATAATATCAGGCACCAATACATTGACATATAAATCAAAGGGTTTACTAGCTTTTATAACATATACATCTGGCTCACCCGCAAGCTTACCGTAATATGCTTTTGAAATTTCAGGATTAGGAACTTGTGTCAGCCTGCTCTCAGTAATACGAGGTTGATGTGCCAAAGCTAAAGTTGGTAATAGTAAAATTGTAAAAAAAGTGAGTGGAATTAATTTATACATTTTTTTTATCATATAAATATATTACCATTTTTAACCATCAAAGACTAAAAAAGTCCACCTCCCTGTTAGAACTTAATCCTGCTCAGACTCCTTTGATGACGTAGGAAATACTAATGTCAAACAATATGATATAGTAAGTTTAGTAAAAAGGTACTTCAAAGAACAAGCAATCGTAAGATACGTTATACTATATTTATGCAAAAGGAAAAAAATATCCATCGAGTTTTTATCATAAGTCTTTTTTTAAAGGCAATTAATTCTCTATTAGAAATTATTGCTGGTATATTATTTTTCTTCACAAGCAGTTTAACTACCGTTCTTTCATTTCTTATTAAGGGTGAGCTAGTTGAAGATCCAACAGATTTCTTGGCAACACACATCCAACATCTTCTCCCATATTTTTCAAGTCATAGTCAACTCTATGCCTCTTTTTACTTATTATCACATGGAATTATTAAAATATTTCTTGTTATAAATCTTTTACGAAATAAATTGTGGGCATATCCGATGTCAATTGTTGCTTTGTTTCTTTTTATTCTTTACCAACTATATAAATTAAGTTATGGATATTCTATCACTCTAATTCTTCTTACTTTATTTGATTTGTTTATAATTGGGCTTACATGGCATGAATATAGAATAGCTAGAAATAATCCTCGGTTTTCAAAAGTTGATTAAGTTAATGGGTTTTTACTTTTAGATAATCAAGATTCGAATAACCTCACCACAAAAGCACTTCTATTTTGACAAATCACAATATGTTTCCCACACCGTGAGCATGTGAAAACTATCGACGACTCAGGACTTGTATTCAGAGCTTGAGCTTTTCTCAAAAATCACTCCATGTCAGCAAACACAACAAGTCGATTAGGGCGATTCTTCACTCTACTATCCCATAGTCCGCTGCAGGTGATCAAATTCAGATGAGTTTTACCATCACTTGAAATAAAGACTTCAGAAGCATCCTGATCAACTTTGTAAACGCGTAATTGCCGTACCACAAAAACTCTAGTCGAGCCTTTTCCATTATCAACATATATTTTATCTCCTTTGACCAATTTATTTAGGTTGTCAAATACGGCAGGTATCTTATTTTTCCAACCAAAGTGTCCATCCATAACAGAATTTCCCACTTCCCCGGGTCGTGGACCTAAATTATACAAGCCAACATTTGAAGGTCCTTTTGGTGCATCCATAGCACCTAAAGAAGTTAGACCCATAGATTCCACACGTGCATTTACATCTATTTTTGGAATTCTTAGTCTCATTGAACCGATAGTTTCAGCATGCGCATTATAAACCAACGCCTGCCCTGACAAGAGGATGTTGGTACTCTTGATCACATATATGTAACAAGCCAAAATGATTAGTGCTATAAAAAGAATCACGAGGGATTGCTTTTTTGATATTTTTTTTAATTTCATATTTTTAAAAATGAATATATGCAAAAAATCATGTTTATAATATTTAAACCCTTTTATGGCCTCTTAAAAATTAGTTAGTCTTTTTATTTTTTTTCAAAAAGAACAAAGAGGTTAAGATAGACAATATGATTGACAAAATAACAGTACTCATCCAGATCAAACTTCCTTCAGGTCCAAAGCCTGTGTTCGGAAATTTGGGAATCACAGTAGTAGTTGAATATACAGTCTTAGTTTCTGTTGTTGTAGCCAGAGCCCACCATGGAATAACTGGAGCACTGCCAAAAATAGAGCCTGCTGGTCCACTGCCGAAGTGACTTGCTCCTGTATTTACTGTTGCTGGTATTATGGCGGTACTACAAGTTGGTTTAGTGATAACGTTTGTATCAAGTGTAGCCGCTGCTCCAAGAGCCAATGCTCTACCTTCTATGCTTGCCGCTGTAGTAAGTGTTATAGATGAGGATGCCATAATAGTTCCCTTCAATGTAGAAGTGGCACCTAAAGTAGCTGAACTACCCACTGTCCAAAAAACATTACAGGCCTGTGCGCCATTTATAAGAACAACACTACTCGTTGCAGCTGTAATAAGAGTCGAATCCGCCTTAAATATAAAAACAGTATCTGGATTGTTTTGACCGTCAAGTGTTAGAGTCCCTGTTATATCAAATGTTCCAGCTGCAGAATTATATACACCGCCTACTATTGTTGCATTACCTAATTGGGTAGGTATCGTAGAAGTTACAGGTCGTGACAAAGCGTCACTGAAAGCTGTAAGCAAATCAACCTTTGCCTGATTTGCAGCCGCTGTAGTAATTTGTTGTGACCCATTCACCAAACCTGGCGGAAATCCAGTTACTGAAGTCCCAGGAAACAAACCAAGATCTCCGTTAATAGTAGTTGCACCTGTGTTAGTGATAGTAGAACCCCCCAAAACAGCGTATCCATCAGCCTTACCTAGATTTATTGTAGTAGCGGCATCAATCTTTTTGACAAGACCAAAACTAGTAATAAGAATAAAAATAGCTACTGCCAAATTCTTATTAAATTTTATTTTTTTCATTTTAATTTTAAATTTATTTGTTAATTTTAATTAATTGTTTACAGCTTTCTAAATATTAAGCTATGTAACCGACACTTAGACTGTCCTTTATTGTACTCTTATATATTTGCAATTGCAATCATATTATTGTTTTTGAGTATACATATACTCACTTTATACCTTTCTCTCTGTCTAGTTTTAGAAAACGCAAAATCGTAGGGGAAAAGTAGACTCACCTGCCAAAAACATTCTAGCATCGCTTAAGACATTCGTGAAGCCGTTTTTTCTTTTTAACTATTGGTAGTATACTGTGAGCATGGCAAACTGGGACCAAATTGAATCAAGAGGAAACGTTGAAGACCGCAGAGGTCTTGGAAACACTGCACGAATTGGTGGTGGTGTAAGTCTTGTTGGTATTGCACTCATTTTACTTTTTAATTATGCAAATGGTGGAACAATTTCTGACGCGCTTCCACAAATAGAAGAGCAATTACAAGTTTCAGAACAAAAAAATTTTAATTCAAAAGATTTTGAAGGTGCCGATAAATATGAAGTATTCACTTCAACTGTCCTTGGATCAATAAATGATATGTGGACTGATATATTTAAAAAAAATAATCTAGTTTACATACCACCTAAATTAGTATTATTCCGAGGAAATACTCAATCTGCATGTGGTGGAGCTTCAAGTGCAGTTGGTCCTCACTATTGCCCACTGGATAAAACTATTTATATTGATGAAACTTTTTTTGAACAATTACAAAAGCAATACAAAGCAAAAGGTGGAGATGTTGCCGAAGCGTATGTCATAGCACATGAAGTTGGACATCACGTACAACAACAATTTGGATTGTCAGAAGCCAAAGATAATAAAACATCAATTAAAACTGAACTTCAGGCAGATTGTTACGCTGGACTCTGGGCTTATTCTATAAAAGATGCTGGGGTGTTTGGAGTAAATGAAATTCAAGAAGCACTTGATGCTGCTGCTGCGGTTGGTGATGATCGAATTCAAAAAACCACAACAGGAAGAGTTACTCCAGAGTCATGGACTCATGGTTCAAGTGTTGAGCGTGTGCGATGGTTTACAGAAGGATACACAACCGGCAGCATTTCTGCATGTGACACATTTAAATAAAAACATATAAAAAAAATTAAGCCTGTTAAAGCTTAATAAATTAATAATTGACACAACTCAATTTTATTATTGTGTTTTTTCTTGTTGATCAAGTTTAACTGCAGCTTCTGGTGTAGACACAGTTTTTCCCATAAGGAACATTTTAATAATTCCTAAAGCTAAAACCCAGTAGACAACCATTGCTAAGAGTGTTGTCCACTCAAACACACTTCCTGGAATTATTGTATTATTTCTGAACACTGCTCGAAATGGTTCTGCAAATACATAAGTGATACCGTAAACAAAACTTGTAAATCCAGCACCTGAATTTGCTCCTAATAATTTTAATACAAACCGAAACGCTAATAAAATTTCTATTAATCCCAATACATACCAAACAATTTGAGTTGCATGATATATTGGTTTAGTTGATGCAGATGTATATGATGAATTCATAATTTTATTTTATATATATTTAATTAATTAATAATAAGTACACATTAATTGTAGTCTTATTTTTACACAAGTGCAACTATAATTTAATATTAATCCTCAGTTTTAACACCATCAAACTCCTCATCATTTTCCAAAGCATCTTTTTTTGTGAAACGAACAATTCCATCTTTGTGATGGGCTGGTGAATATATTGTATACATTTTTAAATCCTCAACTTCTGAAATATTTATCACATTGTGTTGGACTCCAGCAGGAACAATAACCACATCACCATCTACAACCTTATACTCAGTTTCTCCAACAATAACTTTTCCATTTCCTTTTTCAAACCGGAAAAATTGGTCATTTTCTTGATGAATTTCAAGCCCAATATCTTCTAAGGGCTTTAAACTCATAAGTACAAGTTGCATATGTGCACCTGTATATAAGACTTTTCTAAAGTTTTCATTAGCTAAAGTTAATTGTTCTATAGTACCTTTATATCCTTTTTTCATATACGTATAGTATATCATCAATATTATATATTTAATCAAAAGCATTACAAAAAACAATGTATTAAAAATGAACCATTACCCTTAACTTGACAATAAAATTTGATAGTTGTATAATTGAATTGCTTTTACATATCACAGTGATATTGTTTAAGTAACGTCTACAACACAACAACACCCCAAAGATATGAAATTACGAAAAATTCTAATGATGACCTTCATCATTTTTGCAGCTATTCAGGCCAACGTTTACGGAGAAGGAGTAGTCCTCTTCAGTAAGAAAGTGAGTCAAGACACATTCTTGAAATTAGGAGTCCAGTTTCGGACTTCACCGTGGCAAAGACTTGTCACC
>JACMMR010000002.1 GCA_014378965.1 Candidatus Parcubacteria bacterium
AGGTACGTCATACCACATCAAATAAATAGAGCTAAATCTTTAGGGGCGGTTCGATACATAGTTTCATTCAACGAGAACAACTCCAAATTCTATCAATGGTTGCGATTTGGTGATAAAAGTAAATTCAAAGATATTTTATTTTTGAATCAATTTAAATTTGAAGATAAAATGGTCAATATAAACAACGTTGATCAATGGAAGTGTTGGTTAGATTTATGATAGATTTCGAAACTTTTCACAAAAGTCGATTTTTCCGAAAAGGCCAGCTGGCCTTATCTTTAGATTCGAATGAGCAACATGATATTTTTTCTACGTCCGAGGCAGCCTTTTATGTGGAACTCGAAGAGTTTCCAGTATTAAGTGAAGTTAGTAATTATAAACATAACAATTACGCCATTAAATTAGGAATTTCTTTATTTGCGTCGCTAGATTGTTCAGTTCCTATCGAAGTCAGAAATCTTATCATCAACCAGTGGATACTTGTAAACCAACTTGGTAAAACTTTAGGCTTTAAACCTTTAGCTAGAAATTTAATTATTCAACCGCCGAAAACAAAACATGCCAAGCATAAGCATGGTCAAAGAACAAATACTACCGTCATTATTTTATTTAGATATAAGATGCCCGGCGGTGATTTAAATGGACGGCTAATATCGGGAGAGAATGATCAATACTTTTATGAATACAAGCAAGATGTTCAGGCGCTTGTTGTAGAAAACAATGAGCCACATTATTCTCAAAATGAAAATGAATGGTTATTTTTTTGGCCGACAGATTACGCTGAAGTTTTTGACTCTAACTTTGTAAAAAGAATTTTTGATATTTCGGTTGTAGATAAACATGCTTATTAAAAGAAAACAATTGCCGTCATTTATTCGATTAGAAAAAAAATTTGATATTTCAGATCTTGTCGAAAAATGTCAAAAATATGGTCTGCTGGATTTCTCGAAATATAATGATATCAGATTAGATTCGAATTCAGATTTTGTAGATCTTGTTAAAGCAAATTCCCTATTGGTCTCCGCACACTTTAAAGATCACGATGAAGAAGATATGAATTCAGATAAATACAGACATTTATATTTAACTGGCCTGCACCAATCTATTCAAGCAACAGAAAAAGACTCACAAACAAAACGTTCGGACCGTCTGAAAAGAATTTCACCTGGAAGTTCAGTTTATACACCTCAAGTTGATGAACTAAATTATGGGAAACGAATTCCTGTTGACCATGGAATATTCGACGAAGTATTAAATTTTTTTGATGGAAAAGTTTGCAGAGTAAGGTTGGCAGTAATGCGGCCCAAATTTAAAATAATTCCACATATTGATTATGACCCAAGCTATATATCTAGATTTCATCTGCCACTTATTACTAATAAGCTTTGCTCCATGCACGTGATTCGCAATACAGCTGGTTTAAAAGTTGAAGAAAAAACATATTTTGAACCGAGTGGGCATTTATATTTTTTGAATACAGGCTTTAAGCATTGGGCCGAAAATAATTCGGATCAAGATAGACTGCATCTAATTATTGATGTTCATGGACAGAAAGAATTGGAGTCAAGTGTCTTACAATGAACAGCCTCAATTTATAATTCTTTCGGCCATTAGGGGGCCGATTTGGCAACGTGCGATTGGCGCGTATCAATTGGCGAATACATGCAGGCAAAACAATATATCCGCGCAGGTGATTGATTTTATCGATATGTTTAATATAGAAGAGCTGCACAAAACTGTTTCAAAGTTTGTAAGTCCTAACTTAATTGCCATTGGTTTTTCCTCAACTTTTTATACTGGCTCTGCGCCGGGTGCTCTGTCAAAAGACCCCATGGTGAGCGAAGAAATGAGAGGTCAAATTTTTTTAGACGAAAATTTATTATCAATTTTTGATTATATAAAAAGCTATAATCCTCTAGTTAAAATTATTGCAGGTGGTGCAAACAGTTGGCAGCTGCCAAGCTCAGAAAAGTTTGATGCCGTTTTTCATGGTTACAGCGAGCTTTCTGTTGTTGAATATTTATCGGAACTTTTAGGACGACGCCAATCAAAGGCCATCTATTCGACCAATGCTGATTGTTGCATTGTCGATGGCGATAAAATGCCATTGGATATTCAAAATCTAAATCATCGGTGGCAATCGAATGATTTTATCTTTAGTGGGGAAACACTGCCAATTGAAATTGGACGTGGTTGTATATTTAGATGCAAGTTTTGCTCGTATCCATTAAATGGTAAAAAGAAAAACGATTACGTTAGAGATATGTCTCTGATTAAAGATGAGATGGTTGATAATTGGACTAATTTCGGAACAACTAACTATTTTTTTACAGATGACACCTTTAATGACAGTCTTGATAAGTTGCGCGCAATGCACATGATGATAAAAAGCTTACCGTTTCAAATCAAGTTCTGGTGTTTTCTTCGTTTAGAATTACTTTATGCTTTTCCTGAACAAATAGACATTTTAAAAGACATGGGGCTTAGTGCGGCTTCATTTGGTGTTGAAACTTTTCATAAAGGCGCTGGGCGAGCAATTGGCAAATCAATGGACTCAGAAAAACAAAAAAGTTTTTTATTAGATCTATACTACAATAAATGGTCAGAACAAGTTTCTATTTCTTGTGGGATGATTGTGGGTTTGCCTGGTGAAAGTATTGAAGACTTACAGAATTCTTTTAATTGGTACTCAACTGAAGGTAAAGATCTAGCGGTTAACTGGTGGCCGTTATCAATTAATCCCAATGGTCACTATTTGTCTGAGTTCGACAAAGAATACGAAAAGTGGGGCTATACTATATCTAATCTAACTGACTGGGTCTCACCGACGATGACAAAATCGATAGCCTTTGAGATTGCTAAAGAATATAATTTAAATGGGATGTACAAAGAAAATTCGCCAACATCGACGTTGCTAATGTCTCTGTTGACCCTAGGATTTACTTTTGAAGAAATCCGTAAATGGAAAGCTAAAGATTTACCTTGGTCAAAAATTTTGAAAAAACGTCTTGTAATGATTAAAAAATACAAACAGCTTTTATTAGGACCGGAATGATTAAAGTTTCAGCAACAGGTGTAAATCCAGACGAGTATGTATATAAGACTAATCTCAAATTTGGAGATGAAGTCGCAAGTCGTATCTTAAATCAGGTCAATCAAAATTTAAGTTTTTTTGAACGTCGAATAAAATATAATGACGGACGAACAATGGCTTCTTCCAGAGATTTGATCCACCAAATTGGGATTGAGAAAGCCAGAGAAATCTATCGCCGAAAGAATCAGGTTCTTGCACAATTTCCCAATGAAGATTTTATTGAATTTAAACAGTACTTCTGTGGTCCGCAGTATGACGAATTGATTTTGGATACAGTTCCAGAATTTTTAAAAACTATTTGCCCTGGCGAGCCGAAACCAATTTTACAAGTCAGTGATTCGGAAGAAAAGATTGGTTTACTGCCTCCGCATTGTGGCCATAAGCGCTTAAGTTCAATGTTTATGTTACTTCAGGGATCAGGACAAATTACAAAGTGGTACCGTAAAACTGCACCATTTGAAGTGATTAGTCCCCTTCACATACCTGACTTAGATAAAATTGAAGAAGTTGTTACAGCAGAACTAGAGCCTAATATTTGGTATGTATTTAATCATAGAGCTTGGCATAGTGTGCATCGCTTTGAAGCAGGTGCTCTCAGCCGAGTTTCGATCGGTATAGATTTCGATAGTATCTCTGCGCCGGATCTGGTGAAACTAACTAAACAGTATGAATGAAGTTGTCGATCTGCTAATTTTTTCAGGAATTAGTTCGGGGAGCGAAAGCCTTGCTGGTTTTGTTAAGCCCTGGCGTTCGATAGGGCCTTCAAAAATTGCAAATAGGCTTCGACAAGCAGGCTATCGCGTACAAATCATAAACTTTGCTACGCTTTTTAGTTATGAAGATCTACGTCAGTTATCTGATCGTTTTATCGGTGACCAAACAATTATAGGAATTAGCACTACATTTCTTTCAAATAATACATTAACTTTGTCTTCACTATCTCAAGCTGTTGCTTTTTATAAATCTAAATTTTCTTGCAAGGTACTTCTCGGCGGACCTTCACCTGGCCTTTTCAGCAAAGTTTTTTCAGCTGACTTTCTTATCGCAGGCTATGCTGAAAATAAAATACTTGAACTCTTAAATTCCGTAAATAATCGGATGATCGTGAAAAAAATAAATCCCAGCTGGGAGATCAATTCTTGCTCTCATCGATGGCATGAATCTGATCATGTACAGCCCGGAGAGACCTTACCGCTTGAGATCGGCCGAGGTTGTATTTTTAAATGCAGTTATTGCAAGTTTGAAATGACCGGCAAAAAAAAAGGTGAATATGTCAGAGATCTGTCTTTAATCAAAGACGAGATTATTTTTAATTATGAAAAGTATAAGACAACAAATTATATGATTATGGATGATACATTTAATGATGACTTCACTAAGATTGAAAACTGGTGTCGCATGGTAGATGAATTGCCATTTAAGATTCAGTATGCGGCTTACTGCCGCGCGGATTTATTGCATAGGTACCAAGATCTTGCTAGGGAGTTAAGCCGAACAGGACTGCGTGGAGCAGTGCTGGGAATAGAGTCAATGAACTCTAAAGCTGCGCTTAGTATAGGAAAATCTTGGTCTGCTACAAAAGGTAAAGAATTTTTGCCTGAATTGATTCATAATATTTTTGATAAAAAAAGTATTACTCAGTTAAATTTTATTATCGGTCTACCAGGTGATACTGAAAAAAACATTTGGGATTGGCTCTTTTGGTGTAAAGATAATGAAATACCAGTCGCGGTTGCTCAGCCACTAAGTATTCGACCGCCCAAACTTTTTCCTACAGATTCAGTTTATAGTGATTTTGATAAGCACGCTGAAGATGTATATGGTTATAGATTTCCTTACGCTGGTCGTCCGCACATGTGGGAAAGTGATGATATAACATGGATGGCGGCACAAAAACTTTATAAGAAAACAACAGACTATATAACAAATAATTTTTGCGATTTTACTTGGAGTAGCTTTGCGTCTCTTAGTTTAGGCTTCGAGCTTGAAGATATAAAAGGAACAAGTAGTAAAAATTTTTACTCAAATTCACTATACACAAATGCGACTGAAGCCTGGATCAATGCTTATAAATCTTCCATTTTAAGCTAGTAATTGATTCTCCCATATTCCTCCGACTGTTCTAAAACAAAGAATACGAAAAGGGAGGCCGTGGTGTGATTGCTTAGGCTTTATTACGACTACTTAGAAGATGACCGCGTCCATATTGCGATTTTAAATACCATTAATGACAACTTAGTGTCGCTGGCCTGATTCCACCTTGTGCTTTTGCATCTGAACTTAAAAAACTAAGTTGAAAACGCACACTCTCCGCAGATAAAACATTTATTGAAAACTCAGCAATATCTCCATTGTTAGGATCAATCATTTTTTGATCCTGATCACCTCTGGGATAAATCATCCCCTGGTAATCAATAGGCTCACCTTCGGCATCAATATGCACTTGTCCTGAAATTGGATTTTTTAGTTCAGAAAGTGATGGACTAATTTTAAGAATAATATTTCGATGAAGTGGAACTGGAAAAAAAGCAGTCCATACCCAAACTTTTCCAGTGCAGGTTGTTTCGGAAGCTGAGGAAAAGGAAGGTGTAATAAATGTACATGCAAATAGCGAACATATAATAAAATTTTTCATATAAATTTCTACCATAAAGTTTTTACAATTCCATAAGTACTGTAAATTTATTTTTAACTCTCAATCCAAAATGAAGCTCCTTTAAAACGACAAGGTTTACCTCTTTCAGCAAGCTTCCATAGTCGAGCTAATGATGTGAAACAGGCTACAACAACTCGCTTCGTTTGCTACCATACCCAAACTATTTTTTTAATTCTTTATTTCTCAACTGAACAATTATGCCATGTAATCGTTCTGAAAATAAAACAAGATTTCGATTACCCTGACTTAATAAATATCTAACATGTTGTCACTTCCAATTCAAAATGATTACATTATTTCTTAACGAGATAATGATTTTTAATAATGAGTATAAAAAGTTATTTATATATTACTCAACGTAGCCAAATAGGACGACTGCCAATTATGATCCATCAAAACAAGGATGACGCTTTAATAAATTCAGCTTATTTATCTGAAATTTGGGCAGTTAATGATCTCATTCGCTTAAAAAGCTTATTTCCTTCCAGCTGGACTATTGAAAGAGAAAAGCAACTTCAAGATGAAATTCGTCATGCCAACCTACTCTTAAATGCAATGAAAACTAAGAAAGCTGTAATTGTTAAAGATGTTAATTATTCGATGCAATCGCGCCTCTATGGAGAATTCCTTGATCTCGGCAAAACTCAATCACTCGTAGAAGCTGCTCAAGTTCACGAAATGACAGAAAGACGAGCAGTATGGATCTATCGAACTTATCGTCGAGTTGGATCAGATCAAGATTACAAAAAAGTGGCAAATGAAATTTGCCAAGATGAAATGGAACACTTTGATATTAATGCTGATCAGATAATGTTAAAGGATTTAAATATTCTTCTAAGTGACAGTATAATCAAAATCGACAATTTTATTTTTCAAAAATATTTACCTGAAAAATATGGAAGCATAATTTTTTCTTCAGAAGATTTTTGGAACTTCTATTATGAGAATGCAAAATATTAGTCTTAAATCCTAAGAAATATCCATGTTATCAATTATTGAATTTATGTTTCCTGTTGAAACTGGAATATTTAGCACTGTGATTATTGTTTTATCTGTAAAAGAAAAAACACAATGCTCTTTAAAGGTATTTATCACATACCATTTACGTTCAATAATTTCCAAACGCTTATTTTCCATTAACCAGATAAAGTCTGCTTTGTTATGCCCTTGAGCGAGTGAAAAAACTCTAAAGCTTTTAGCGGGTAAACGAAAATTTCCATCTCTGTGGTATGGGAAAAATCCGCCAATCCCAAATTTAATAAAATGACTACGCCCAACATTTTCAAAACTAGATGTTAAGTTGATTAAAGATTTACTTGATTCATGAACAATTGTTTTTTTATCAAAACTTTCTTCACCGAGTCTTAGACCATGGATTGCATTATATTCTTTTATTGAATCTAGGTCCGGTAGTCCTGTTAACAAACCATCAAGACTAGTTATGCTCAATCCATATCTTTTTATATCAGGCTTTTTGGGATTGTAATGTTTCCAATCATTTTCAAAAGGACTCAGCAGTTCAGAAATATTTTCTTCTATTGGTGTAAATTTAAGAGGTATGACATCGCCATAAAGTGAAAATAATTGACTCAACATTTGTAAATGACTTCCTTAATTTTCACACTAAGTTTATCCGTTTTTATATCCAAACTTAAGTCTTATTCTTCTATTTTAACTACTGATAATTTAAATCTAAATTTATTACAATTCAATCTTAATATTGAATGTTTCTGAAGTGGAGATGACGGTATTGTATTATGTTATTTGTTAGTTATACTATTAATAACATTCACTTATTCATAATTGGCAATATGAAATCTACATCAAAAACTATAATCTCACCAATGACAGAGGCCATAATTAACTTCACAAACTCACTTTATACTCCAACATGTATGGAGCTGATTACCAAGGAAGAAATAAGAGACGCTCTTTCCAGTGGTCAACTTTTAAGTAAGTTGTGGTTGCTTGATAAATTTCAAATCATTTTTGAAAAGAACCCAGAAATAAAAAAGCTAGATACCGTAGTTGTCGGCGGCTGGCTGGGTTTGCTGGCCCGAGCTCTCAATCATCTCGATGAGAGAATAGTTGCTGATTCTGTAGATATATCTTTGTCGGCCACCACTATTGCTTGTTTGACTCTCGATAATTGCCCTGGAACAGCAATTCTTTCAGATATGATGTTATTAGATTATTCAAAATATAATTGTGTTATCAATACTTCGTCAGAGCATTTATCAGATATTACTTCATGGTCACAAAAAATTAATAAGGGCAGCTTGGTCATAGTTCAAAATAATAATGGAAAAGAAATTCAAGATCATATCAGCTGTGTGGATTCATCACTTGAATTGGAAAAAATATTAAACTTAGATGAAATTTATTATTCTGATGAGATCATATTTCCTTTTTATACAAGGTTCATGGTTATAGGCAAGAAGTAGTTTAGTTTTAGAAAATGGTAGTTTTGTGACAGGTTCAAGTGAAAGCATATTTTTCTATAACTCGAACTCAGAGCAAATAAGTAAAATTATGCTGGATCCAAATCGTCGTCTTTTAAAATAGCTTTTTGGCATTCATGTGACTTTCACATTTATAACTTTTGAATAATTCGCAAGATTATTCATAAAATTTTGAACATCTATTATTGAAACGACTGGTTCTTCCAATCTAGCAACAGGAATTTGCCCGAGAGCAAGCTTAGGATCTCCCCAAAAATATCCGAGCCGATTAAATCTAGACTGGCGATTTTCAAACCAGGATTTGATTTGATCAATATTAGATTTTTCAAAAGCGTGTCCTGAAGTAGGTCCAAACCATATATTGGTATCAGCACTAATGTAGCGAAATGGCTGAATATGTTCATCGGCCAGTTGATCATCTTGCGAGCGAAACATTTCATAAAAATGTCGGCCGACTTGAGAGTAGTTTGCGTAAACAGTGCCAAATTCATAACTTAGAGAAAAATCCCGATAACACTCTTCTGGTATGATCGACTTGTGAGAATTATTCCAGGTAAATACAATTCGTGAATTATTTAATTCGGTTCTGTTTAATGACAACTCATTACTCAAAACAGCTTCGATGTTATGTAAAACAATATTAAATTCTCCCCAAGAAGCAGAATTTACAACAGTTATCATATTCGTAACATGGTGACTGTGAGCAAAGTTGAAGTGAAGATTATTTACTGATTCTTGTAATTGATCTCGATCAATTGAAGGAAAAATCAATTCAGGGTGAATTAGATTTAAGTCTTTTATAATTTTAGTCAATAAATTTAATAAGTGATCAAGTTTCGAGCAGTCTTGTTCCGGAAAATTATAGAATCGTTTGGTCTCTCTTAATCCTTCCGGTTCTGCCAGATTCAAACTCTTTGCCCAGATTTGTGCGGAAAGAGTATTTCTAATTTGAAAATTAAGATCGATCGTATTGTTTAATTTGTCACTTAGTGTGAGCTGCATTTTTTTAAATGACATAAGGGCAAGTTGATCATAATAATAATTTAATTGTCAAATATTGGGCAAATAGGAAAGTTCCAATTGCTCTTTTCATAGAAAGTCCCCTATTGTGAATGGATGGTCAAAAGAGACGAGAAATTGGCCAGGAACAAATTTTGTGGAACACCGATGCCTGAAAAAATCAGCAGATCGACGACCTCACTCATGCTGCTTAGTTATTCTCATTAGATCCGGCGCAGAGCTACTATCGAAATTTATACCGATCGAAACTCGGCTGATAGTACCAGCTTCAAAGCGATGTTTTTTAGCCGTAAAAAAGAAGTCGACAGTTGCTCTATTTTTATCAATCGCACGATAAAAATATTTCCAATTCCCTTTTATTTTTATGCAGGCTTCGTCCACTCTCCAAGATGTTCAATCACGTGCTTATATTTTCTAAATTTCTTTTCTATGTCAGGATTAAATTTTTAAGATAACTCATGTTCAATGAACAACCTTACCTTCCCACGAAATTTCACCACGATTAAGCCAATTCTTCTTACGGTGTTAGAATAAATTATCTCTTGATGCCATACTTAGCAATTATTTGCGTAAACTCTTCAGAAAGAAGCATTGTGATCAGTTTATCTTGAGCTTCCTTTTGTCGAGAATTCCAATCACCTTTGATTCGGGCAATATACCATTCTCCAATATGTGAATCAGGAAATAAGGTTTTAGTTTCGCAATTGCTTAAATGCTTAAATGCTTATGACAAGCGTGATTCATGATGTAACAGCTTTTTATTTTTATAACACTCACAATCTCAATAAATGGTATGGCAATGCCAATTCAAAAAATCACGCCTGGCTTTCCTCGGGTAAATTCATAAAATACACTATCGTTTTTTTATCACTCCCTTCATGGCAATTATTGTGGCCAAGGGAATAAGTCTTTGGGCAAGCTATACCATATGATTAAATTACAAAAAGAAGTATAGAATACTTAATATCTTATTAAGAGCTTCTTTTTATTCTTTGAATTTTTCATAATGTTTAAATATGATTACATATTCAGATTGCAGTAAAGAGATTGTAAGCAGAAAACAAATAAATTAAATGTATGCCTATTTGTTGAATCATGGAATAATTTCATTATAAAAATTATTTAAACGGAGTATCGGCCATGCTGGCAGCAGAAAATAATTATACAAATATTTCTGTGAAGAATTTGACTCGCATTTATTACATAATACCTTTCTCGGTTATTTTAATTCTTTGTGATGTACTCTTTTTTAAACATTATTTAAGAGTGAACCTTCCTCATTCCACTAAGGAAGTTGCTTATTACACTATCATATTTGGACTTCCTCATGTCTTTTGTTCAATTGTGATTCTTTTTTCAGACAAAACCTACATTGCTCATTACAAAAATCAATTCGTGCCAGCTCTTATACTAATCGCTATGTTTACCATGGTAACCCCTTACTTCCTTCCGCAAAATATGATTCTCGCCATTAATGCTATTGTGACGACCAACCATGGTATGGGACAACAGTTTGGATTGACTTCTGCGATTGCTCGCTACAAAGGCGCTTATTTTACCTGGTGGAAATCTCTAGGTTTGATTATAAATAACTTAGTGTACTTTTTATTTTATTTTTCAATAAAAATAAAACCAAATATTTTACAAGATCTGTTGATACTTACTGCTGGACTCATGGCTATTTTTCTTATCTTAACTGTGTACATGAATAAACAAATCACTCGCAGAGAAGGAACCACATATTCATGGTATGCTTTTTCCTTAATATTTTTTGCTTTTTTAATGGTTTTTTCTGGCTATAAATTTTTTGCCATGCTTGTGACACGTGTGATTCATGATTTAACAGCTTTTTATTTTTATAATACTCATAATGTAAATAAATGGTATGACAATAAAAACTCAAAAATTCACGCTTGGCTTGTCTCTGGTAAATTCATAAAATACGCTATTGTTTTTTTAATCACTCCCCTAATGGCAATTATTGTGGCCAGGGGAATAAGTCTTTTTGCAAGCTTCACCATACTCAATTGTATATCCCTCTTCCATTATTGGACTGAAAGTTTCACTTGGAAAAATGGAACTCCACATAGAAAATTCATTCCAATGGCATAAGATAGAAGATATTTTTAAACTAACTCAAGAGTATGCACCAAGGCTCTTTTTAATGTAGTCTGCGGGTTTTTACAAGGATGATTAGGAAATTTGATGGATATTAATTTAGGTCTTCAAGCTAAATCTATCCAACTGTGTATCAAAGAATTTTCATGAATATAATTTACAATTAATATAGAAGCGTAAATTAAATAGGTCCAGCCATAATAATTCATCCAATTAAGCTTCATCGTGTACCAGCAGATACCTTGAAAAATGAAACAACCAACTACAAAGACCCATTCTATTTTTTTATTCAAAAAAGCTATTGGAATTAATAGTTCCGACAGAACAATTATATAACTTACGATTTTTGAGACAGAAAGATTTGCGACCAAATTCCACGCAAGCGGGGTATCAAGATCGATATGTCTTTGTAAGAAATAATATTGCAAAGTATACCCATTCATCCATTCACCTCCATGTTTTATTTTTGCTACTCCACCTGCAAAATAAGAAAACAACAAATAAAACTTAATTAAAAATATTGCACGGGTTGTTCCGATGGTTTTTCGTACCCCGAGCACAAGAAAGACCCAAAAAACCATTGCATGATTCCATGCCATGTATACCTTTTCTGGACCAGCCTGGCAGACTAAAAAGTCATGGAAAAAAATAAAAAACAGCGTTGCGGTAAGTATCCAAATAGCTTGGAATACTTTTTCTATAAGAATGTTTGTTGCCATGAGGGACATAATGATTAAATAAACAATCCTTAAATTAAGTCCCATTCCATTGGCGATAATTGTACAGCTGGAATCAATTGTATTTATATTAAAATAATAATCTTTGTAAAGTTGAAACAAAATTCCTAATGAATACAAAAATGTAAAGAGAAGTAATGTTTGCTCATCTTTCTTCAAGTGCTTTAAGCTCAATTTCACGTAAAAGCCTTTTGGTTATATTTAAATGTCCATTTTCAAGAGAGGTGTAAGTTATTTTATTAATTCTTAAATAAAGTGGTTTTTGTAATTGTGATTGATACCTATAGTTGTTTTTAACTTTATTTTTCAATAACTGATCGACTCTTGGATTGAAAATATCATTAACATACACTTGAAGCCGATGATCATTTAGTCCGACAGACTGATAATCTGATTTTATCCAGTCCACGATTTTGTCAGAATAAACATCTTCGATTTTAATTCTTGAAATGGAATTGAACTTCTGGACAGGGATGCTAAACATTGGATAATCAGTGAGTGGCCAAATCCTAATTGAAAAAAGAACAACAACAATTTGTAAAAAGATCAATGAATAAAATAATAAATTTGAAAGTTGCCGCTTCATTGTATAGGTCGCCAAATATAATTTATAAGTATCTGACAGCATTTCTTAGATGAATTAAATTGTCATTAATATTTATGTTCAATTATAACTTCTTTTGAATGGTCTTATTCTGACTTTAGAGATTTTGGTAGTGTAAAAAATCCTGTTTAAATTGAGCTTTTGGTCAAA
>JACMMR010000044.1 GCA_014378965.1 Candidatus Parcubacteria bacterium
GGCTACTACGGTCGTCCTCCAATGCAATATGGGGGTGGCTATCAAGGTCAAACTCAATATGGCGGTGGAAGCTCACCCATTTACTACGGTGGTAGTGGACCAAACGGTGCTGGGCAAACGATCTATCATGGATCGCAAGCTCATCACGTATATGGGGACGGGCCCCAGTTTTATGCAAACCCCAACTAAGTCAATAGACCGATCCCACACACAGGGATCGGTCTTTTTTTTGTATGATTTTAACCTCTAAAGATGAGTAAAATAAAATCCATCCTTTCCTTGGATGGTATTTTATTTTACTCAGCTTTATTTAAACCTTCAAATATTTTTTAATCGCTAAGAATGACGATATCGCACCGAGCATTGTTCCGCCTACAACCAAGGCTGCGGTGATCATCAACATATTTGCTCTATAGTAGTCGAACAAATTCATCCCCGTTCCCAACTTCTCTGTCCAATTACCAGCATAGTGAGTAATTGGCAATAATATAATTGTTGTAACAATAGCTGATACTAAACCATATAAGATACCTACAGTAACGAAAGGTGCACGAATATAAGTCTCACTCGCACCTACCAAACGCATCACAGAAACCTCTTCCCTAAAGATATATATAGCTAATCTAATTGTATTAAACGTAATAAGTATAGATACAATAGCAAAGAATATTGCGATTAATATACCTAATTTATTTGATGCATTTATAATTCTATTGAGTGAACCTATTGCTTGTTGATTTTTTTCAGTATAATTTATTTTGTCGATAATGTTATTATTCCCAAGCGCAGTTTCTTTATCTTTTAAAAATGTAACAATTGAATCATACTTGTTTGGATCTTTAGCCTTTACATTAATACTTGCAGGTAGAGGATTATCTCCTATCTCAGTCAAAGCTTGAATCGTAGCTTCTTCATCTTTATGTCTTTCTTTAAAATTTTGATATGCTTGATCGCGAGAAGTATATTTTACATCTAATATGTCAGGGTTTTTCTTAACCTCGTTTGCAAAAGACAAAATAGAGTCTTCTGTTGCACCTTTTACAAAATAGATATCTATATCGACTTTATTCTTTATAGTCTCCAGTGTTGATGAGAGTACCACTCCAGAAAATAAAACCATGGTTATAACTGTCAGTGTCACAGTCAATATTAAAACTGAAGCGAGCGAAACTGAACCATTACGCCAAAAACTAATTGCTCCTGATTTTACTGTTCTTTTTATTTTTGTGAATATCATTATGTTTGTATGTTTATTGCTTAATGTATTATGTGCTTTTATAAAATATATTTACCCTCGTGACTATCAAGTGCAACTTGACCATCTTTTATAGTAATAACACGACGTCCTAGGTTATCAATAACACCTACATTATGAGTAGTAAGTAATATTGTTGTACCCAAATCATTTACTTTTTTTAGGAGTTGAATAATTTCATATGTGTTTACAGGGTCAAGGTTTCCCGTTGGCTCATCTGCTATGATCATATCAGGTTGATTTACTATTGCTCGTGCTATCGCTACTCTTTGTTTTTCTCCACCAGAAAGCTCATCTGGAAAACTGTGCATTTTATGTTTTAATCCGACCAAGTCTAGTGCGTGCGGTACGTCATTTAAGATTGCCTCATCATCCATTCCTGCTGCCTCCATAGCAAACGCAACATTTTCATATGCAGTTTTATCAGGTAATAATCTAAAATCTTGAAAGACAGTTCCAACTCTTCTTCGATATTTGTTAATATTACTTCTCTTGAGCTTGTGTATATCTACATCTTCAAAAGTTACAGTACCACTTGTAGGGCCTTCTTCAGCCAATATTAATTTTAAAAGAGTTGTCTTACCAGCACCTGAATGGCCTATAATAGAAACAAATTCTTTCGCTTTAATATGAATATTTATATCTTTGAGAGCAGTGTCTCCAGTGTGATATAATTTTGTTACGTCTGTGAACTTAAGCATGTATATATTATACAGTACTATTAAAAATTTATCTCGCTATTGGTATTGCGTTCTATTTTCTCATATTGTTTAAATCCAAACCAGATTCACTAATAAGTTTACCTAGATGATCTCTGTTGGTTTTCATCACATGCATAGTAGCCTCCATTTGACCTTTTCCTTTTTTAACTTCAGATTGTATTTCATCACCGATACGCTTAAAAAATTCAGGGTCTCTGTTTATAAGCGCCATGATTTTTTCTTGCTCCGCCGGAGGAACATCCTTAAGTTGTTTTTTTAATAATTGTTTTGTAAGAAATTCTTTAAAAAATGCCATACCTCTATGGTAGCAAAATAATCTTCAATTCTGCAACTATACGGTCATGCAATTGTAGTGATATAATTGCGTTTTCAAAATCACCTTTATTAACATAGGATTCTGCAACGTTTATTGCTTTCATCGCATCAGTTAACATATCTGTCGTTGATGCATTTGATTTATATGTGACAAACTCTTTTTTATCTTTATCAATTCGTGCTTTTATATCTGACTCTGTTGATGATGATATATTGTTTGATTCCTTCTTTTCAATAGTAACACGTAAATCAATGGCACTAAAAACCTCTTGTTCAACACTAGTAGATACTTTGTATAATTCATCAGCCTTTAATGCAGACTCCAAGTCTAGAGCTATATTTTTGGCTTCTGATATCTTATTTTCACTTACCAATGCTGACACTTGATTACGGATCTCTTTAGATCTGATTGAAACTTGCTCTGCTAAGATTTTATTTTTAGCTGCATTTGTAGAGTTAGCTGAAGCTAAGTTAAGTTTTATCTCTTGAATATCTTCTTGATTTTTAGATAAATTAGATTTTATTGAATTGTTTCTTTTTAGATTATTCAATGTTGATTTAACTTCATTAATATCTGCAATGGCAATTTTAGATCTATGGGTTAAAACACCTCCCGCTTGTGTACTGATTACTGCTAAAAGGATTACAGGTATAGAGTATCTTAAGTATTGTGTGAAGTGTGTTTTATAAGTGTGAAATGGAGATTTCGCATCGCGTGCGTGTACATGACTGACTGTACTAGATATTATTTTCATATCTGCCACTCGAGCAAAAACAGATGCTAACATATTGTCTTTTTCTGACAATGACAAACTCACTGATTCATTTGATTTAAATGAACTTAAAATATTTTCTATTTCTTTGTGATTAATAATGTTTTTCATGCCGTTGTTTTAATTTTTCTAATATACGATGAATTTTTACAGATAGAGTATTTTCTTTTTGACCAGTTATTTCTGATATCTCATTCAAACTCATATTGTCCACATATCTCATATAAACCAATTCTTGAGAATCAAGATCTAAATCTTTAAGGGATTTAACCAACTTCTTGTAATCAATATCTACACTTGTGTTGTGTGATACATCTTCGTCCGATGAGTATTCATACCCACTTTCGAGCAAGTCATCCAGTGATTGAGTTTGTTTTTTTCGATAGTGATCGATAATTGTGTTTCGTGTTGTTTTAAAGAGAAAGGCTTTGTGATTAAAAATTATTTCATTCTTATTTTCCAAACTGTCAGTAAGGTACTTGAAGTACTTAAAAAATACGTCTTGTACGATATCTATCGCCTTTTCTTTATCACTTACTCTAAACAAACTAAATCGATATAATTGATCTATGTGTTCATTGTATATATTTTCAAAGTAGCTGTTGAACTCTGTTTTTGAAAGAGATTTTATCGCTGTATTTGTGTTGGACATAATGTCTTCTTTCATAATATTAAACGTATGAGATGAGGTTATATTACAAGAAAATGTGATATTTAATTAGATAAATACGTTATCACTGAAAGAGTAATTATTAATATGGTAACGAAGCCGGTAATAAGTTTTATTGATGTATTGTCTATCATAATCTGTAAAACCATTGTAACACAAAAACCACCCGTGAGGGTGGTTTTTGGTTGGTTTAAGTTAACCTAAGCTAGCCGAATGAACTGCTATTCTTAAAGTAATCCGTTAAGATTATTTTGAGAATGAAGCGTATCCATCAGAGTCTAACAATTCGAATCCTCCTGTTAGATTCAACGCAGTGTTAGTGTTAGCTGGTGTGTAACTTATACTTTGTACGAATGTCTTTACATTTGTTGTTCCTACAGGAAATGTTGTAGAAGCAAATGTGGCTGTAAATTCTAGAGGTTTTGTAGAACCATCTGCGAAGTTTACTAGTCCTGACTCAGATGTACCTGTTACAGTTGCTGTTGCAACAATTGCTCCAGTAGAGATATTTCTAAGACCAATAACTGCTGTTGTTGATCCTACTTTAATATCACCACCTGAAGCCATAACATTTAGTTTAACGTTTGCAGTAACTGCAGTGTTAACATTATTGTTTAGTACTGTTGTAGCTGTAGAAGATACTTTAGTAAATACTGGAACTATTGAAGCGAAGAAGTGATACGGTCCTGTAACTGTAGTTCCGTTTGAAGCTGTTGATCCGTCTGCTTTCTCAAATACTACATTTGTTACTGAAGTTTGTATCATTGTTCCTGTAGCTGTTGTAGCTGGCATATCAACTTTGATAGTAAATGTTGAAGTTGTGTCTTGTGCAACTTGTATATTTGAGTTCTCAATGTCGAATGTTACGATACCTGAAACTGGAACTGTTCTTGCATCCAATAGTGTTGAACCTTGGTACAAGTACATGTTAGTAGGTTTTGATGCTGTAGTTGAAGTTGCAACTGCTGTTACTGCTGTTACTTTAGCTGGGCCAGATTCTGACTTGATAGCGAAAGTTGAAGTAAGAGCTTTTTCTGCACCGTTTGAAAGTACATTAACTTTGTAGTTTGTTGAGTAGATAGTTGTAGCATCTGACTTAACTGTAACTGTTGAGTTACCAGGTTTCTTGAATGTAAAGTTTCTTACACCAACTGAAGCCGCGTTATAAGTACTGATTCCACGTCCGTCTACGACTCTTGCGCCGTTAGCTTTAACTTCGATAGATATATCTCTTGAAACGTCAATACTATTAGTATTAAAGTATACTGTAAAAGTTTTTATAGTATCTTTAGCAATTCTAGTTGAAAGTCCTGAGATTTGTACATAGTAGTTTGTTGTTCCAGTCTCTTTTGCAAAAGTTGAAGATGTAACAGGGATTGTTGCCAATACTGTTGAACCATCTTTAATTGTAATTGAGTTGATCAAAGTAGCTGGATTTTCAGTTGATAGTGAATTAGTATTTGTAGCTGTAACGTTGATAGTCAATCTTTCGAATGATATATCAGCATTTTTAGCTTTAACTTCTAGACCGTAAACTGCAACATCCATATTTTTTTGTACGTTTGTATCGTTAACCGGTGATGGTGAAAGCCTGTATTCAGCAAATCCTTCTTGTCCGTTTAATACAACAGGAGTTGTTCCTGGAATTGGATTAGGAGTTGGAGTTGTTCCTGGAGTGTTAGTATTAACAGTATTGTTGGCGTTTACTGAAGCTCTTGTTAGAGGTCCGAAGAATCCAGAAACTGGTGATATACCTTTAGCTCTTTGATAAGCTTTAACTGCAGCTTTAGTTATACCTCCGAAGTATCCTGTTGATACTCCGTGTGTGTAGTAACCTGTAGCAGTAAGGAAATCTTGAAGTGCAGTAACATCTGCTCCTCTTGATCCTATCATTAGGTTTCTGTTAAATTGATAGCCTTCTGCTGAAGCACTTACAGTAACTGCAAGAGCAAGAGCAAGAATAGCTGTTCTTATTGATGTTTTCATAATAATTTGATTTAAAAGAAATATGCTTTAAGTGTCTGTTATTAATAATATTTGATAATTGTCAGACGCATATTCCTCGGGCTAAATCTTTGTGAACCCGTCTTGAGTATTGTAAGCCAGATGCTATAAAGCAGTGGATCAATAACCAAAACGGACTACCAAGACTTAACCTGTACTTATACAAACGTATGTACCCTGTAAATATTACAATTTTAAGCCAAATGGGTCAAAAGCTTTATATGTCCTTTATAAAGGACATATAAGACATTATTTTAATGAATACTTACTCCATCTACGTTCCCCAGTCTTTTTAAGAGTACCTGATAACACCAATGAGGTTAATTCTCTTTGTATTGTCTTAGAGCTACAGCCCTTAATCGCATCTATAAACTCATTTATAGTTACTGCTCCTCGAGCCCTAACTATCTCCAATATCCTCTTTCTTCTTGAACCTATATCCATTGATATATTGTTAATAGTTTTTATATTTTGAGTATTGTTATTTATTGTAATAGTAGATAATTTTTTTTCTACTTTATCTTCCAAAACTAATTCAACTTTTTCTGTATTATCTATAATCATTAACTCTTCATCAAATTTTTTAGTATCATCTTTCGATGTTAAAATTGTTTCAATATTTACATCTGAAACAGTTTCCTTTTTCTCAATATCAACTAGTTGATCCTGTATAACTCTAAGTAATAGTTCGGCATTCATATTCGTAATTAACCCAACATCCTGTGATAACTTTATTAAAGAATTAAGTTTTAAAAAATTGTCTTTTTTATCTGAGTTTTCAACACACTCAATTGACACCCTTCTGAGGGACATTTTTAACGGCTCGGTTTTATCGAACAAATTGGTCACCAAATAAATTGCTCTAGAAATAGCCTCGACCTGAACCTGTCTTTTAATAACTAAACTTGATTGATTGTCGTTATATGTTGTGTCCATTAACTTGCAGTATATATAAGACAAGTAAAAATGCAAGTCTAAAATTCAAGTCATGATAAAATAAACAATATGTCCAAAAAGAACACAAGAAATACTAAGAAAAAAAACGTAAAAGTTAATGTCCCTGATAAAGAAAATACCGTTAATGTACAAGGAATATTTAGCAATATAAGACAGACGTTGATCCCTAATAATTCATATGTAAAAAACACAGCACTTTCGCTTGTCTTTTTTGTTTTATTTCTATTCTTTGTATTGTCGTCAATTCACCTGGGTGGTAGTTTCGGAAACATGACCTATGATGGTTTCACATACCTATTAGGGTATGGCTACTATCTACTTCCGTTGATGTTTATCATACAATCTTATTTTTATGCAATTCACAAAGAGAGCTCTTCTTTTGCAAAGACTAAAATTCTCTTTTCGATATTATTGCTCTTATCTGTATTAGGAATACTTGAATTAACCATTATTAATGCTGGTGGGGTTTTAGGTAGTGCTATTTCAGTACCAATACTTAGTTTATTTGATAAAGTATTAAGCTACATTTTTCTTATAGCAATCGCTTTTATATCTCTTATAATATTGTTTGAATATTCATTTAAGAATAGAACAAAAACTCTTGATATTGAGGAAAATAATGAAGATGATGGATTTGTAAAAATCAAAACTACGAAGGACAAGGAAATGAATATTGTTGGAGCACACATGGACTCTGAACCTATAAAAGACATTAAGAATGATATTTTAAAGGACAATAGAAAACCTTTTGAAAGTAAGGACGAAAAAGAAATGTCTCATATAAATGATAGTTTAATTACATCCACAACAATGACATTATTAGGAAGAGAATACACACCTCCCCCACTCTCTTTACTTGAAAGAGATAAAGGTAAACCTGAGGTTGGTGATATAAAAGCCAAATCAAACATAATAAAAAGAACACTTCAAAACTTTGGAGTTCAAGTAGAAATGGATGAGATATCTGTTGGACCATCTATAACTAGATATGCACTCAAACCAGCGGAAGGTGTTAAGTTGTCTAAAATACTTGGTTTGCAAAATAATTTATCACTTGCACTAGCTGCTCATCCTATACGTATTGAAGCACCTATCCCTGGTAAATCATTGGTTGGAATTGAAGTACCGAATTCTACAAAAACAATGGTTGGCCTTGGAAGTCTATTATCACAACCTGAGTTTCAAAATTCTTCAGACCCTCTTCTTATCGCTCTCGGGAAAGGTGTATCAGGTAAAATGTATTATGAAAACTTAGCTAAAATGCCTCATGCACTTATTGCAGGTACCACCGGTTCTGGAAAATCTGTGATGATTCATAACGTGGTTACATCTCTATTATATAAGAACTCACCTGAGAACTTGAGATTTATTTTTATCGATCCAAAGAGAGTTGAACTTACTCTGTATAACAAAATCCCTCACCTACTAATGCCTGTTATTACAGATCCAAAAAAAGCCGTTCTCGCACTTAAGTGGGCTGGAAAAGAAATGAGCAGAAGGTATGATATCCTTGAAAAACATACAGTACAAAATATAGATTCATACCACAAAAACATCTTAGTGCCCGCTGTTGATATATTTAAAAAAGAAGGTAGCAAAGAAGAAAATAAAATTAAATTGCCTGAAGCTATGCCCTATATAGTGATAATCATTGATGAGTTAGCTGACATCATGCAAGCATATCCCCGTGAACTTGAATCGAGTATAGTTCGACTTGCACAAATGTCTCGTGCTGTGGGGATTCATTTAATCTTATCTACACAAAGACCGTCCGTGAATGTTATCACTGGTCTCATAAAAGCCAATATTCCTACCCGTCTTGCCTTGCAAGTAGCATCACAAATAGACTCGAGAACAATTCTTGATTCACGTGGTGCTGAAGAACTACTGGGTTCTGGAGATATGTTGTTTCTTACAGGAAGAATGTCGAGTGCTCAACGTGTTCAATCTCCTAATATTACAGAGGCTGAAACTAAAAAAATTGTTAAATATTTAATAGATAACCTTGACTATATTCCTGATATTATACAACTTGGACCCGTGGAGAACCAAGAAAGCTCTGGTACTAATGCAATATTCTCTTCAACCTTTGGTGATGATGATATAGAAGAAGATGATGACTTATATGAAGAAGCCAAAGCTACTATTATAGAAGCTAAAAAGGCCTCTACTTCATATTTACAACGTAAACTTAAAATTGGCTACTCTAGAGCAGCTCGTCTTATGGATATGTTGGAAAAAAGAGGCATCATAGGTCCAGCTGATGGAGCAAAAGCTAGAGAGATCCTAATCGGAAACTCCTATACTGTTGACGAGCCAAACAACCCTGTTTCAGAAAATTCTTTAGAAAATTCAGAAAATACTGATAATTAAAGAAGAATAGTGATATAATTAATTTAACAAATCTTTTAAAGAATTTTAACCCAAATAATATAATATGACACTTGGATATACAGACGGTAAAACCAAAATAAAAATATTTTTATTAATATTTGGATTATTAAGTATATCTTCATTCACAGTTTTTGAGCTCAGAAAAGTAATAAGTGGTCCAGAGCTCACTTTAAACTGTATTGATGATAAAAATACAGATACAAATTGTAACTATATTCAGAGTAAAAATAATATATATAAAATGTCAGGTAAAACAAAAAATGTGTCTGATATAATCATCGGTGATAGAAAGATATATATAGATATTAAGGGCGGTTTTCAGGAAGACATACTTCTCTACCCTGGTATAAACCTAATCACTATAAAATCTTTAGACAGATTTGGCAAAGAAGTCAAGAAAGAAGTTAGTATATACTATAATAGTAAGCTGACGATGGCAAAATAGTCAAAATAGTCAAAATAATTATAAATTAATAAAAAACTAAAATAAAAATATGGCAAAATTTTCAAAAAAGCAAAAACCTGCTGAGGAGGACGAACTGTTAGAGGAAGACGATGATGAAAGTGTAGATTCCGATACAGGATTAAAATCTAAAAAAGGTAAAAAAGGATCAAAAGATTCAGATTCATCTATACTTGATACAATAGCAGAAATAAAAAGTCGGTTTGGTGAAGAATCAATAATGAAGCTTGGTGAAAAACCGAGGTTAAACGTTGCTACAGTATCAACCGGTTCTATCGGA
>JACMMR010000045.1 GCA_014378965.1 Candidatus Parcubacteria bacterium
CCAGCATGTGCTTCATTTGCTGTTGCTTCAACTACTACAGTATTATCAATTGCTGAAAATACTGCACTACTATGTGCTGATGGTATTGATAACAATAACAACACACTGGTTGACCTTGCTGACCCAGCATGTGCAGCTTTTGCGACTACAACACCAGTCGTAGTAGTTTCAACTGGAGGAGGAACAGTAGGTTCTTCATTCGGTAGTGGTCCATCATTTGGTGGTTCATCATCAGGAATAACATCAGGTACACCGGTATCAACAGTTATTACTTCAACATCTACATGTAACGCAATGAAAACTTATATTAAAAAAGGAAGAAAAAACAATGTTGCTGAAGTAACACGACTTCAAACATTCTTAAATCAAAACCTTGGTTTAAAGATTTCATCAACAGGATTCTACGGAAACAAGACTTTTGACGCTGTTAGAACATTCCAATTAAAATATAAAGATACTATTTTAACTCCATGGGGAATTGGTTATTCAACAGGATATTTCTATAAAACAACACAAAGACAAATGAACATGTTATTGTGTCCAAATGTAAACTTCCCAATGCCAGTATTAAATTAAGAAACACTCTTAAAAAAACACACATCTTTAAACAGGATGTGTGTTTTTTTGCTATACTACATATATGAAAATTGTCATCGCTTCCGATCATGCAGGTTTTGAATTAAAGAGTTATCTTATAAAAGCCCTACGAGAAAAAGAGTATGATGTTGTTGATATGGGTAATACTATATATGATGACACTGATGATTATCCGGACTATATAAAAATGGTTGGGGAGTATGTTTCGGAGCATAACAATTCAAAACAATATCGAGGTATAGTTATTGGTGGCTCAGGACAAGGTGAGAATATTTGTGTCAATAAATTTACCAATGTTCGTTCAGTACTTATCTATGGAAACGATAGAGAACTGAATACAACAATAGCCAAGTTGAGTCGGCAGCATAATAATGCTAATGTAATGTCGCTTGGATCCCGATTTATAGAACAAAACCGCGCTCTTGAGATTGTGCATATCTGGCTCGAGGAAAATTTTTCAAATGAAGAAAGACACATAAGACGATTATCAAAAATAGAAAATAAATAAATATGAATATAATACCAGCCATACTCGAATCAAGTTACCAAGAAATACAAAATAAAATCGAATCAATTTTACATGATGTGCCTAAAGTACATATAGATATTTGTGATGGATTATTTGTACCTAAAAAAACATGGCCATATTCAGCTTCGAGTAATAATCGAATAGACGAAAGTGTTCAGGTTCAAAAACTACTTAACGAAGAAGAGGGTTTACCAAACTGGGACAATATAAATTATGAGTTTGATTTAATGGTACAAAACCCTAATCTGCATCAAGATATATGGGGACGTATTGGTGCTAATACGTTAATTATTCATCCAACTTCATTTAAAGATGAAGCCTCAATGATGGATTTTATAAAAGAAATAGAATCATATTTGATTGATATTGTCATTGCAGTTACATATGATGAATATTTTAAGTATGATCAAATTATACAAGATCTATTAGATAGAAAGGTGGTAAAGGCTTTGCAGGTTATGACAATAAAAACAATTGGTGCACAAGGTCAAAAATTTGACGAAAGATGTGTAGGTCTTATTGAAAAATTAAAATCAGAAAACTCAGAAATTTTTATACGTGTTGACGGGGGGATAAATACTGATACTATGTCACGTCTTGTTAATTTGAATGTGGATGAATTTGTAATAGGCTCAGCTATATTTAACTCTGGAAATGCACGTGAAAATCTAAATTATTTTATAGATATGTGTTAAAATAAAAACATGATTAAAAAAGTAATTGGCTTTATTCTTGTACTAGTTATTTTTTATTTAGCTATAAAGATGCTTGTTTTTCTTCCATCTCTCACTAATCTAGTTATTGGACCAAATAAATCTCCGTTTCAGATTGGGACTGATTACATTGATCAAGTAAATACTATTTATCCATATAATAATAAAGGTGGAACAAAGAAAATTGCTACTGTATACAATAGTGACACAAATACAAATATTGTCAGTAAAGTAACTTTAGAAAAATTGAATGGAAAATTGATACTATCTGTGGAGTCGGCAAATCCAAGAAATGAATTAAATATATGGCTCACCAATACTCCTGCAGTCTCGAGTGCAACTGAATATATTGATTTTGGGACATTGTTAAAAAATGCATCAATTGTACAATATACTATCGACATGAAAGGAAAAGATATTTCATTTGCAGAATATAAATATGTTCTTCTTGTTGATGTCAAAGCGGGCTATCAAGTATATGCACGTATTGTTCTCAAGTGAGCTCGCTCTCTTAATTTTATCGATAAGTCATTGCTTTGATGTGGGTTGTCTAACTTATTTAACTCACTTATAAAAATTGTTGTATTGTAAAAAATAAATACTTTTTTCTTTCAGGTTTAGTAAGAAAAATGGTATACTGGAACGGTGGATAAAATAAAACTCATTAAACAAAAAGCAAAAGATATTCGCATTTCAATTATTGAAATGCTTTTTAAAGCAAAATCTGGACACTCGGGTGGACCGTTAGGTATGGCGGATATTTATGCGACTCTTTATTTTTCTGAAATGAAACATGATTCTAAAAATCCTTTTTGGGAACTCAGAGATAGGTTGGTCCTTTCAAATGGGCATACATGTCCAGTACTTTATGCCGCTATGGCACATGCTGGATATTTTGATATAGAAAAATTATTTACACTTCGACAATTTGGATCAATACTTCAAGGTCACCCTCACCGTGAATTTTTACCATCACTTGAAACTTCATCTGGACCACTAGGCTCTGGGTTATCACAGGCAGTAGGTATGGCTATTTCAGATAAACGAGAATTTAAAAATAATTCTTCCAGAATAATTTATTGTTTGATCTCCGATGGTGAACAAGATGAAGGGCAAATCTGGGAGGCGGCACTTTTGGCACCTAGAGAACAGCTTGATAATCTTATTGTTATAGTAGATCGTAACTATATCCAAATAGATGGAAATACTGAAAATATTTTACCGCTTGATCCGATGGACAAAAAATGGGAAGCTTTTAACTGGCATGTGCAAACTATTGATGGTCATAATATTGAAGAAATAATAGGTGCAATTTCTAAAGCAAAAAACACAAAAAATATACCATCAATCATCATAGCAAAAACTATCCCTGGTAAAGGAGTATCCTTTATGGAAGGTGATTATACGTGGCACGGTAAGGCACCAAACGTAGAAGAAGCAGAAAAAGCCCTCCATGAATTAAAAGCCATTACTATTTAGGCGTATTATGAGTTCTCAATATATTTATAAAACAGAAAATTTTGAAGGTCCATTGGATATATTATTGAGTTTGATTGAAAAAAGGAAATTATTAATAAACCAAGTTTCTTTATCAGTTATTACTGAAGATTTTATTGATTTTATTAAAGGAATGGATATTAACGACGAATTTTATCTCAAACATAAAACTCAATTTCTCTCAATTGCTTCAGTATTACTTTTAATAAAATCAAAATCATTACTGCCAAACTTAGAGACGACATCGGAAGAAAATGTAGAAATCGAAGATCTTGAACGTCGATTAAAAATTCTAACATTGATGCGTGAATATGGTCAAAAAATAGAATTGATGTTTAATAAAAAAAATCTATATTTCCAAGGAAATTTTAAAAAAGATATTGTATTATTTACACCAACAGAAGATATTAATTTAATTAGTATAAAAGAGGGAATATATAAGATTTTATCAAAGATTCCTAAAATAGAAAAAGAGTTAGATAAAGTTAAAATAAAGAAATCGATTAGTATCGAAGAAATGATGGATACACTATCTGACCGAATTAAAGGTGCATTCAATATGAAATTCAGCACATTTTCAGGAGGAAGTCGTAAGAATTTTGAAAATGAAGAAAAATTCAGAGACCATAAACGACACATAGCATTAAGCTTTTTAGCACTCTTGGAACTTATTAAGCAGAATATGATACTAGCAAATCAAAAAGAATTATTTGAAGAAATTGACCTTCAAAGTACAAAAGTTAACACACCACAATATGGTACTATATAAATAACATTATGAATAAAATTGCTCAAAAAATTGAAGCTTATCTTTTTTTTCAAGGTGAGCCAGTCACAATAAAAAATCTAACAAAAACATTGGACACAGATACAGAAACCATAGAACAAGGTTTATTGATTTTGTCTGAAAAAGTACACACTGATTCCGGTATTGTATTGATTAGATATGATGACATGGTTACACTTGGAACTCACATAGATGTAAATGATTTCATTGAAAAAAAGATAAAAGAAGATTTACAAAAAGAATTAGGAAAATCCGCACTTGAAACATTAGCAATTATTTTATATCAATGTCCCATTAAACGAGCAGATATCGATTATGTGAGAGGTGTAAATTCACAATTTATTTTAAGAAATTTATTAATCCGTGGACTTATTACTCGTGTAGATGATCCATCAGATGAACGTACATTTTTGTATCGTCCATCATTAGAACTTTTAGCATTTTTAGGGATCACGGATATTACACAGTTACCAGAATATGAAGAAGTACTCGCTAAATTATCCAGTTTTAAGACAGAAACAAAAGAATAATGTGATATGTCTATTAAACAAGAGGTAAAGTCGTTATTCATATTAGTTTTGACACTCCTCATGTTTGTATCTTTTGTTACTACAGGTCAGAACAAAAAAGACATAGATTATATAAATGAATATCGACTCGAGCGAGATATTAAAAGATTGCAAAAAATAATAGACAACACAACTGCTGAGGGTGTGATTGTATTTGATACCTCCACAAATAAAGTGTTAGGACAAAAAAATATTGATAGAACCTATTCGCTCGCATCCCTGACAAAAATTTTAACTGCCACGTTAGTTTATGAAAGTAATATATCACTTCTTAATTCAATTCGAGAAATGCTTAGAAATTCAAATAATAAAGAGGCAGAACAGCTGGCTAATGCGTTCGGGTATGATCAAGATAGTCAGGTTTCTGCTATGAATAAATTCACAAAAAGATTTGGTGATTTTTATTTTCGTAATGTCTCGGGTCTAGATATTATTCGCTCAACAACTACTAATGAAAGAATACCTGGTGGGCAAGGGAAGCTCTTACCTTTAGCTACTTTTATTAAAGAATATTATTTTAAATACCCTGAGCTCTTTGACCAAACAATTATTGCCCGAGATAATACAAATGTTATTGTAAATCAACTGAGTTTTTTAAATGGTGGCAAAACAGGATATACAGATCTGTCAGGTGGAAATTTATTTGTTTCAGTACAGAAAGGACTTGACCGTCAAATTTTCATCATCGTTCTAAATTCAACAGAGAAAAGTAGATTTGTCGACGTTCGAAATATAGCCAATTTTTTGCTACAATCAAGTATATGATACTATCTGCACTAAAAATATTATTGCCAACATTATTATCCTTTGTTGTCGGAATATTGATTACACCAACACTTACCGATTTTATGTATAAATACAAACTGTGGAAAAAAAAATCACGAAGTACTGAAAATACAGAGGCAATATCTGAAGATTTTAAAAAAATTCACAATGAACAGGAAGAATGTAATACTCCGCGGGTGGGTGGTATAATAGTGTGGATATCGGTATTGTTGACGGTTATTATTACATTTTTATTTCAATTCATGGCAAAAGATTATATTGGGTACGAACATGTCGTGACACACAATATTCTTGATAAGATAAACTTTTTTTCTCGTAATCAAACTGCTCTCCTTATCGTAGCATTGATAACAGGTTCCATTTTTGGTCTTATTGATGACTTACTGCAAATTTACGGTAAGGAATTAAAGCTTGGGGATGGGATATCTAGAAAAACTAGAATATTTTTTGTTCTTCTCATCTCAGCGATTGGTGCGTATTGGTTTTATGTTAAGTTAGGAATGAATACAGTACATATTCCATTTGGGGTCGATTTGTATTTAGGCTTCGGTTTTGTTTTTTTATTTTTATTTGTAACATTGGCAGTTTTTTCAGGTGGTATTATAGATGGTATAGATGGTCTAGCAGCAGGGGTATTAATTCCAGCTTTTATGGCTTATACACTTATTGCTTTTGCGAATACCCAGTATGATCTTGCTGCGCTTGGAGGTGCTATTATTGGAGGATTATTGGCATTCTTGTGGTTTAATATACCTCCTGCTAGGTTTTATCTTGGTGAAACTGGTATGCTCGGTCTGACTATTGTTCTATCTATGTTTGCATTCTTAACAAATGAAGTTATTGTTCTTGGTATCATAGCGTTACCACTTTTTATTACCTCAGCTTCTTCAAGTATTCAAATGTTTTCTAAGAAATATTTTCATAAAAAAGTATTTAGAGTTGCACCATTACATCATCATTTTCAGGCTATAGGGTGGTCATCACCACGAGTTACAATGAGATATTGGATTATATCAATAATTTGTTCGGTGAGTGGAGTAATCCTTGCTCTCTTAAGTTAAGCCATAAAGTTTATTTTATGAATAACACTTTGTCCCAGATAAATTTGGTAATATTCATGGTAATATAGTATGTAATATGAAGAATTTTTTCAAGAAATTAAAAAAAACCGGAAACAAAAAATCTAAAACTCTTGCAAAGATTGAGTATGGTATAGACAAGCCTTTTTTAATTATTACTTTTATTTTAATAGGAGTTGGTTTAGTTATATTTTCATCAGCTATTATTATGCTTATTGGTACAGCAAAATACGATACTGTACGATTCAATCAATATGGACTTGGTTTTATCGGCGGATTGATACTTATGTTTATATGTTATAAGATACCCATTACTTTTTGGAGAAAAAACTCATTCTACATATATGTATTAAGTATTATTGCAATGATACTTGTATTTATTCCAGGTGTTGGAGTTTCGCACGGTGGTGCACGACGATGGGTTGAGGTGTTTGGTATCAGATTCCAACCTGCAGAAATCTACAAGATAGGGGCAATTTTATATATGTCATTATGGTTTATGAAAGATTTTGGTAAAAAGCTTGATACTCAGAAAAATTTTTACAGTAGAACCCTGCCGCTTATCTCAATATTGGGCATTAGTGCCATACTGTTTCTTTTGCAACCAGATACCGATATTTTGGGCGTTATCTGTCTTTCGGGTGTGATTATGTACTTACTTTCTGGTGGAAATTTTAAAGATATCTTTGTGTTGGGCTGCATTGGCATTATAGCGATGGGGATTATTATTTTTTCTCGACCGTATGTTATGAAAAGAGTTCAAATCTTTTTAAACCCCTCTCTCGACCCAACTGGTTCAGGATATCAATTTCAACAATCACTTATTGCTATCGGATCAGGAGGAATAGCAGGACGCGGATATGGACAAAGTATTCAAAAGTTTAAATATTTGCCAGAACCTATTGGAGACTCAGTTTTTGCTGTAGCATCGGAAGATTTTGGGTTTATTGGTTCATCTTTACTTATATTTTTATATATCTTATTTTTAATGCGTGGTTTTAAACTCGCTAAAAAATCTTCATCGTATGGATCTTTGGTTATCGTTGGTTTACTTTGTCTGATTGTAATTCAATCTTTTGTAAATATGAGTGCGATGATGGGAATGTTGCCTTTGTCAGGGACACCGCTTATATTTGTTAGTCAAGGGGGAACATCACTTCTTATATCTTTAATGTCTATTGGTATAATTCTTTCTGCCTCAAAAGAGAAAAAACTCAAGGTTGAATAATTTATATAAATTGGTGTATAATTGAATGTATTATGAAAATAGTTATAACAGGTGGTGGCACAGGTGGACATTTTTACCCTTTGCTTGCGGTGGTCGATGCTATATTAGTAGAATGCAGGGAGCAAAAGATTTTAGACCCACGAATATATTATACTGGTCCAAACCCATATAACCCTAAAGAGTTATTTGATAGAGATATAATTTTTGTCCGTATTCCAGCCGGAAAAAAACGTATAAATCCAAGTGGTTTTGCAATTGTGCAAAATTTTATTGATATATTTAAAATGGGATTTGGTGTCTGTATTGGATTAGTTAAAATTTTTATGATTTTTCCTGATGTTGTTTTTGCTAAGGGAGGATTTTCGAGTTTTCCAACATTGTTTGCAGCGCGTGTATTAGGTATACCAGTTGTAATGCATGAATCAGACTCAGTTCCCGGAAGAGTAAATCTGTGGGCATCAAAATTTGCTCGAAAAATAGCAATATCATTTAAGGAATCAGCAGAATTTTTCGATATAAAAAAAACAGCTTATACCGGCCAACCGATTAGATCTGAATTATTAATTCCACTCAAAGTTGGAGCATATGAATATTTAAATCTTGATCCTAACCTTAAAACAATATCAATATTGGGAGGATCTACTGGAGCCAAAAAAATAAATGATATCATTATACAAACATTACCTGAACTTGTAAAAACCTACCAAGTTGTTCATCAAACAGGTAAGGCTAATTTTGAAATAGTAAAAGGAATGGCAAAATTGACACTTGAGGGTGCTACTAATCCAGATAGATATAAACCAATAGACTACCTCAATATGATGTCTTTACGTATGATAGGGGGCATATCAGATGTTATTATATCTCGAGCTGGGTCAGGTATATTTGAAATAGCTGCTTGGGGGGTTCCAAGTATTTTGATTCCTATAGCAGATTCAAATGGTGATCATCAGAGAAAGAATGCATTTAATTACTTGCGTGCAGGTGGATGTGAAGTGATTGAGGAAAATAATCTCTCTGGACAGATATTGTTAAATGAAATTCATCGGATTTTAACTACATCAACTTTACAAGAGAAAATGAAAGTAGCCGCTAAAAATTTTAGTACTCCCGATGCTGCTAAGACTATTGCACATGAAGTGTTAAACATTGCCTTGAGTCATGAAATATAAGAGTAAGTAGATCACTTGCACTAGTTTTTTTTGCATGGTATTATTTATTGGTTGTTCTTTATGAGGTGTTCCAAGGTTGGAATGCATTTTTAGAACCTTACAACGACAGAAAGAAAACATACACGTGAAAGCAAAACAAAAAAATAAGGAAAAACAAGAAGAACATCTGATCATGAGGGATTTTAAGCCCATGCTGCCAAGCGAATTTGTTTATTTAGACGAGCCGCTACAAATGTCGGGATTCAATATCGTTGCTTACACAACGATCAAAACTGAATCCGGCCTTCGGGTTGCTGTCCATATTACAAGTTCTACCACATGTACATGTGGTGGTGAATCTTGCCACGATGTCACCGATATCATGTCAGAATTGAAGTCTGCTGGATTCAAGCCAGTGCCTACAGGTATTTCAGGTGACTTACCGTTGCACGATATGCCCAAAAACACTTTAGCTTTCCTCCGGTGTCATACTGAGAGAGATGGCCTTGGTAATTATTTGCCATGTTCGAGTGATGGTTTACATCGCCCGGTACCAATAGCTCGGTATGCTCAAATTCGAGTTCCTATATTTGAAGAGTTAACCATCGTGGTTGACTACAACATTCCAACCGGAATCTTCCAAAAATTTGTTGCTGCGGCAATGGCCTCATAGAGTAGGCAGGTCTTGAGACCTAAAACTCAAAGTCCAGAAAAGGCCCTTCTTCCCGTCCCGGGGAGGCAGGGCCATTCTTTTTGCAAAATTATCCACAGCTTTGTGGGTTTTTTATTTGCCATCATTTGCACAAATGGAGGGGAGTGGTATATAATGGGAAGTGGTGGGATAGAGTGTCATAAGAAAAAAATGATTTAAAATTATGTTTATCGGCGAATTTACACACACATTGGATGACAAAAAAAGACTTTCACTTCCTTCTAAATTCCGAAAGGAACTAGGAAAGACAGTGATAATAACACACGGACTCGACAACTGTTTGTTTATGTTTACTTTGTCTCAATGGAATAAAATTGCAGAACAATTAGGAAACACTTCACTCGGTAATGCAGATTCTCGTGGATTCAACAGAATTATGTTAGCTGGAGCGGTTGAGTTAGAAGTTGATACTGCTGGTAGAGTTCTTATTCCAGATTTCTTAAGACAATACATTGGTGTGAATGGTACAGATGAAAAAAATTCAAAACTTGTTTTCGCTGGAGTTCACACTCGTATTGAAATTTGGGAAGAGAAAAAATGGAAATCATATAAAGAAAAAATACTAAAACAAGCTGATAGTTTGGCTGCTAAGTTAAGTGCTATCGGAGCAATCTAAATATATGGTTAGACATATACCAGTATTAGCAGAAGAAATATTTGAGCAACTTGTAATTAAAAAAGTAGACAACTTTGAAAATTATTATCACTTAGATTGTAATTTTGGCGATGGAGGACATGTAGAATATTTTATAGATAATTTAATAAAACTAGAAAGATATAAGAACATTTTTATATATGCCTTAGACCTTGACGAAGAGGCTATCGCACGTGGTAAAGATTTTTTAAAAAAATATACAGATAATAAAAAGGTTTCCATACATATTATACAAGGAAATTTTGCCAACATTACAGATTTGATACCAAATATCAAGTTTAATAGTGTTTTATTTGACCTAGGTTTGTCTACATATCAATTAAGTGGTGCTGGTCGAGGATTTTCATTTAAATTTGATGAGAAGTTAGATATGAGATTCTCCACTTTGCCAGCAACTGAAGGTGAACTTACTGCGTATGACATTATTAACTTTTGGTCTATCGATAATATTTGTCTTATTCTTCGACAATATGCCGACGAAAAATCTGCATGGCGCATCGCTAATAAAATAGCAGAAGTACGCGAAATTAAGAAAATCGAAACATCAGGTGAATTGGCAGATATTATCGAACATCAAGTTTTTAAGGGTAAAAAAGGAAAAATTCACCCAGCCACTAAAACATTTCAAGCGATCAGGATAGCTGTCAATGCGGAATTACAGGTTTTAGATCACGGGTTGCATGGAGCATTAGAGGTATTGGTTAAAGGAGGTCGTATTGCTGTCATAAGTTATCACAGTTTAGAAGATAGTATTGTAAAGTATTATTTTAAAAAATTAGAGACAGAAGGAATAGGTTCGCGTTTAAATAAAAAAATTATTATTCCGTCGGATATAGAGATAAAGAATAATCCAAAATCTCGATCCGCAAAGCTTCGAATATTCAAAAAAGAAAAAAATGAAAAATAAACAAAATAACAAATCAAAAAATATATATACATTAGGTGCTACATCGTTGGTTGTTATATTAGTTTTTTCTTACATCATATGCATATATAAAACAGTTGTTCTTGCATCAGACACTGAAATAAATAATAAAAAAATAAGCATTCTAACTGCTAAAATAAATCAAAAAGAATTCCAATATATAGGTCAAGTTTCTTCTATTGATTTAGATAAAGCATTATCTCTAGGGTATCAAAAAAATACAGTAGATAAAGTGGCTTATTTTAATATAAAAGATAATACCGAACTGGCTATACGATAATGATTACTTTTGCTAAAAGGGTTAGAGTATTATCTTTGATATTTATTTCTATAGCTTTAGTATTGATAATAAAATTGTATATAGTGCAAGTTGCGAATCATGAAAATTACTTGAATCTGGGTGATAGACAGTATATTAAAAAAAATTCAAATATAAATGACCGAGGAGATATATATTTTACTAAAAAAGATGGAACCTATATTGTGGCAGCTACAATGCAGGAAGAATACACACTCTATATTAATCCTAAATCATTCTATACTTTTGTAAATTCTGATAAAAATAATTTAAAAAAATCAGAAGATGAAATCTTGATTGATTTAAAAGCAAAAATAGGAATTATTTTAAAATTAAATCCTGAGGGTTCTTCGGATCTTAATCTAAAAATTACAAAAGTTAAAGATAAAAAGAACGATGTATATTTTGAGTTAGTTAAAGGTTTGAATGAGGACCAACAAGCAGCTGTTAAAGATTTAAAATTAGAATTTTTAGGTTTGGGAAAAGAAAAGAAAAGATTTTATCCAGGAAATGAGTTAGCATCAAATGTGATAGGTACACTCGGATTTAAGGGTGATCAGATTGCAGGAAGATATGGTTTAGAAAAACAATATGAAAATACTCTGGCTAGAAATAATAAAGCTTATAGTAATTTCTTTGTCGATTTATTTTCAGGTGCAAAAAAAGTTATTTCAAACAGAGACGAACTTGAAGGTAATGTATATACAACGATAGAACCCATTGTTCAAAAAGAACTAGAAAAGAAGTTATTAGAAATAAATAATAAACAAAGCTCAGAATTAACTGGAGGAATAATAATGGATCCTTATACGGGGGAAATTATTGCAATGGCTAAAGTACCAACATTTTCTCATGATGATAAAAAAGATTACGACATATCCAATTATAAAAATGATATAGTTGAAAGTTCATATGAAATGGGATCTATTATAAAACCACTCACGATGTCAGTTGGTATTGATACTGGTAAGGTTCATGCTGACTCTACGTATACTGATATGGGTTTTATAAAAGTTCGAGACAGAACAATGTACAACTTTGATAAAAAAGGAAGAGGTACAATCACAATGCAAACAGCGCTTTCTCAATCTCTGAACACAGGTTTTGTTCATGTGGCTCAATTGATTGGAAATGATGCTATGACTAAATACTTTACAAGTTTTGGTATGAGAGAAAAAACAAACGTTGATTTACCAAACGAATCCTCTCCGTTAACAAATAACTTGGATAAAGGAGATGTAGAGCATGCAACAATCTCTTTTGGACAAGGTATTGCCATGAGTCCGATTGGAACAATTAGAGCTCTATCTGTTATCGCTAACGGTGGTTATGTTGTCAATCCACACGTCGTAAGTAAGATAAAATATGAAATAGGAAACTCAAGTGATACAAAGATTGAGCCGATACAAGTAAAAAAAGCCATGTTGAAACAATCAACAATAGATGAGATCAGAGCTATGCTTGTATACAATGTTGATAATTCATTACTAAAAGGTACTCGAAAAAATCCAAGATACAGTATTGGTGCAAAAACTGGTACTGCTCAAATCGCCTCTCAAAATGGAGGATACATTGAGGGAAAAAACATACATACTTTTATTGGCTTTTTTCCGGCATATCAACCTAAATTCGTAGTTTTTATGTATACTGTTGATCCTAAAGTTTCAAGGTATGCATCAGAGTCATTGGCCAATCCATTTCTTGATTTAAGTGACTTTCTTATTCAATATTATGAAATTCCTGCTGATAGATAAGTGGTATTTTAATGATGATTATGTTACTATAACAACTCTAAAATATAAAAAATAATATACAACGTAAAAATATGATTCAATCACAAGTACATGGGCGCAAATCCAAAATTATAGCAAAAATCGCAGATAACAATGCCGCTCCTGAGTATCTAACATCGCTTATAGAAGCTGGGGTTGATGTAATGTGGTTAAATACGGCTCATCAAGGTGAAGAAGAAGCGATTGGAGTTATAAATACTATTCGATCAGTTTCTGACCAAAAAATGTGTATCTTACTTGATACAAAAGGACCTGAAACTCGTACTAAGGGTATTGAAGTACCATTCGAAATTAAAAAAGGTGATCATGTTATATTTACTGGTGATCTTGCAGTTACTGGTGAAAATATCATCGGTGTTGATTATCCAAACTTTCATCATGAAATTCCAGTAGGTGAACTTATAAGTTATGATGATAACTCTATTTCATTTATTGTTGAAGAGATTGTTTCAAATGGTATCAAATGTGTTGTAAAAAATGATGGACTTATTAAAAGTAAAAAAAGTTTAAATGTTCCTAATGTACATATTAATCTACCATCTCTTACTCCAAAAGATGTAGGTTTTATTCATTTCTGTGCAAAAAATAATATTGATTTTATTATTCACTCTTTTGTTCGAAATGTACAAGATTTAAATGATATTAAAGAAATTTTGAAAGAATATCCAGAGTATAAAGGAAAGATTATAGCAAAAATTGAAAATCGAGAAGGTTTTGATAATCGAGATGTTATTCTAGATAACTGTGATGGCTTGATGGTTGCTCGTGGAGATCTTATGGCTGAAGTTCCGCTTGAAGAACTACCATATATGCAAAAGAAAATGGTTGAATCAACTTTGAAAAAAGGAAAATACTGTATCGTTGCAACTCAAGTTTTGAAAAACATGGTAAAAAATCCATCTCCAACAAGGGCAGAAGTATGTGATGTTGCCAATGCAGTACTTGACGGTACTCATGGAATTTCTATGAGTGATGAAACTGCATTTGGAGATTATCCACTTGAAGCAACAAACGTTATGCACCGTATTATGAAATACACTGAAGACAAAAGAACAGAGCTAGTTCATTTTACTGCCGAGCCAGTTTCAACTTCTCCTATGTATATATGGGCTAAAGACGTAGTTACAAAAGCTGCGACAGAACATGTTACAGCCATAGTTACAAAGATCTCTTTAGAGGCCAATAAAGCTATATCTGCTTACCACCCAACTGCAACTGTGTATGCTGGAGCATCTGATATTATGGACTTTAGAAATATGTGTCTTGGGTATGGATTGTTACCAGTTTTGGCTACAACAGGAACTGCTACAGAGATTAAGGATGCTGTTGGTCTTGGGGCACACGAAAAAATTATGATTTGTGAAGAAAAGGATGGAGAGTTGACTTACACTATAATATAGTTATTTTATTTTATTCTATCCTAGGTCCTCAAAAAGAGCTATTTAGGATAGCTCTTTTCTGTGGTCGGGCTCTTTCATTAAATAAACAAATAGAAAAAACACCACTTGACCTTTATGGTATAATAGACACGTGTCAAATACAAAACCATCAACAAAAAATAATATACCAGTAAAATCACCTTATGTAGAAGTGCACAATGGAGATTTAGTATTTATTGAAAAAGAAATAAACTATAATAATACTGTTTTTGGAAAAGTGTATCCGTTAAAAGTTAGGGATCTACCTGATCAAGAAAAGCCGAGAGAAAAACTTTTGGGACTAGGTGTTAAGTCTTTAAATCTATCTGAACTATTGTCGATTGTACTTATGACTGGTACTAAAAAAGAAGACGTACTTTCTATGTCTTCAAGAGTTATGAAAGAATACGGAAAAAGTATATTTTCAAATCCTAATATAGATTTAAAAAAAGTCTCACAAGACTTGGATATTCCTATTACAAAGATTTGTCAAATTATAGCATGTGGGGAATTGGGCAAAAGATTATTTGATAAAAATATTAATGGTGTAAAAACTATACGAACTGCAGATGATGTGTATGAGTATACTAAAGATATGCACGGGTTATCAAAAGAGCATTTACGAGGATTGTATCTTGATACACACAATAAAATCATTCATGATGAAGTGTTATCTATCGGTACAATTAACAGTAGTATAGTTCATCCTCGAGAAGTATTTAAACCTGCTATAGAATACGGTGCAGCAGCATTTATACTGGTACACAATCATCCTTCAGGTATATCGACTCCATCTGAGTCAGATAAAGTCATTACAGAGCAAATTATTAAAGCTGGTAAGGTGTTAGGTATAGCACTTCTCGATCATGTTGTGGTGGCTCGAGATAGTTTTACTTCAGTACCAGTTGAATATTAATATGAAAGGAAAACTTTATATAGTAGCTACTCCAATAGGAAATAAAGACGATATCACAGTTCGTGCTATTTCGACTTTGACCACAGTTGATGTGATTGCTGCTGAAGATACTCGAGTCGCGTCAAAACTATTGGGTCTTTTACATATTCCAAAAAAACAAATTATTTCAATAAATGAATTTTCAACTGAAGAAAATTTTGATTATATATTAAAATTTATTCAAGATGGTAAAAATGTTGCTTATGTATCAGATGCTGGAACGCCTGGTATATCGGATCCTGGTGCCATGCTCGTTACTCATTGTAGAAAATATGAAGTCGAGATTGTTCCAATACCTGGTGTCTCAGCAATAGCAACTGCTGCATCAGTTTCAGGTATTCGAGAATCTTCCTTTATGTTTTATGGATTCTTACCTCATAAAAAAGGTCGGAAAAAGATTTTGAGTGAACTGTTTGCTCTTCAAAGAAATATAATGCTTTATGAATCAGTTCACCGCTTTATGAAATTATTAGATGAAATAATAGATATTAATCCTGATCAAGAAGTGATTGTGTGTCGTGAACTAACAAAAATGTATGAAGACATAAAAGTTAATACTGCACAAAATATAAAAAAATATTATGAAGATAATAAAACTAAATTAAAAGGGGAGTTCGTAGTATTAATTAAAAATTACAAATAAAATGCTGTCACAATATATCGATATGTTCTTAGTATATCTAACTGCAAATTCAAATTTTTTCTCTACCTATTTTATTTTGATCGTATTTTTTGTAACTTTATTTGAGTCACTACCAATTCTTGGAGCTGTTACTCCAGGAACACTACTTTTATTATTTTTTGGTTTTTCGGGAGCAAGTTTAGGTATTGATGTATCGCTTATGATTTTAGCATCTACAGTAGGATCTATTATGGGTGATGTGTCGGGTTATGTATTGGGTAAATACGGATCTGATTTTTTGATTCGACACAAAAAACTTTTGAAAGCATCCCACATTGAAGAAGGTAGAAAGTTTTTTTCAAATCATGGCTTTAAAAGTATTTTTATCGGTAGGTTTGTTGGTATAATGCGACCAATTGTTTCATTAATCGCTGGAAGTATTTCTATGAAATTTTCCAAGTTTATTTTTTTTGATATCTTGGCATCTTTTATTTGGTCGGCATTATATATAATTGTTGGATTTTATTTTGGACAACATTTTAGAGAAATTGAGATATTTGTAACAAGAATAGGGTTATTTTTGACAATAATTATACTTGTACTAATCTTTTTTTATTACTTCAAATTTAAGAAAAATAAGAGTAGAATAAATACACATGAGAATTCACAAAGCATTTAACCTAAAACACGACCATAGGCCACTTGGTGACCAACCAAAGGCCATAGAATCTCTAGTCAGAGGAATAAATAAGGGTTTAAAAACTCAAACTCTTTTGGGTGCAACAGGAACTGGTAAGACTTTTACCATAGCAAATGTGATTCAACAGGTTCAAAAGCCAACCTTAGTTATTGCACACAACAAAACATTGGCTGCTCAACTTGCTCAAGAGTTTAAAGAATTCTTTCCAGATAATGAAGTACATTATTTTGTGTCATATTATGATTATTATCAACCAGAAGCCTACGTGTCGCACTCAGATACGTATATTGAAAAAGAAGCTCAGATTAACGAAGAGATTGATCGCCTTCGTCATGCCTCAACTCAAGCATTACTTACACGAGATGATGTGATTATTGTCTCATCAGTATCGTGTATTTATGGTCTTGGCTCGCCTAAACAATATGAAGAAACAAATTTTATAATTAGAAAAGGTCAAGTACTAGATAGAAATGAAATTTCAAAAAAATTAATACAAATGCAATTTTCTCGCACACTTGCTGATCTTGGACAAGGTCAGTTTCGCATTGTAGGAAACAATATTGAAATTATGCCTATACACGAACGTATTGTCTATCGTTTAATTTTTTCAATGAATACTATTGAACGTATTGAAAAGATAGATCATATTACTCGTGTTATCTTGGAAGGAGATATGGACTCTGTATTCATTTTCCCAGCTAAACACTTTATGACTTCAGATAGTGAAAGACTTCGGGCTATAGAAGATATTAAAAATGAGTTAGAAGAAAGATTAAAGCAATTAAAATCGGAAAATAAAGAGGTTGAATATCAAAGATTGAAAAGAAGAACTACCTATGATTTGGCTTTGATAAAAGAAATAGGATATTGTAATGGTATCGAAAACTATTCACGGCATTTTGCTGGTAAAAAAACTGGCGAAGCACCAGAGACATTGTTGTCGTATTTTCCTGAGGGTTTTTTAACTGTCATAGATGAATCCCATGTAACTGTTCCTCAAATTGGTGGGATGTATGCAGGAGATGCATCTCGTAAGAAAAATTTGATAGATTTCGGATTTCGTCTACCTTCAGCTGCAGATAACCGACCATTAAAATTTGATGAATTTAAAGGTAAAATTGATCAAACGATATATGTTTCAGCAACACCTGGAAAATATGAATATGAAATAACTCCGCCTGAAGACATTATTCAACAAATTATTCGCCCTACAGGACTTGTGGATCCAATTCTTGAAGTAAAACCGGTAGTAGCAACTGATACATATGTTGGACAAATTTATGATTTTATCGCAGAGGTTTCTAAAGTTGTGGCAAAAGGTGAAAGAGCATTGGCAACAACATTGACAAAAAGAATGGCGGAAGACTTATCAGAATTTTTAAAAGAGAAAAATATTAAAACCAGATATTTACACAGTGATATCGAGACACTTGAAAGGATTCAAATATTAACGGAACTTAGAAGAGGAGATTTTGATGTGCTTGTTGGAGTTAATCTTCTGAGAGAAGGTTTGGACTTGCCTGAAGTTTCTTTGATAGGGATATTGGACGCCGATAAAGAAGGTTTTTTGAGATCAAGAACTGCACTAATACAAACGATAGGACGGGCGGCACGTAATCTAAATGGAAGAGTTATTTTGTATGCTGATCATATGACTGATTCATTAACATTTGCTATTGATGAAACCAATAGAAGAAGGGCTATTCAAGAAAAATACAACAAAGAACACAATATTACTCCTCGATCAATTAAAAAAAGTATTCAAGATATTACTTCATCTATTGAATCAACTCATGAAAAAACAGTGAAGCGTATGTTGTCTATTGACATCGATCTTGACAATGTGAAAAATATTAAGATGAAGGATATTAAAATTATTTTAAAGAGAAAGGAACGAGATATGGAAATTGCTGTCCAGGATTTGGATTTTGAGAGTGCGGCTATACTTAGAGATGAGATTAAGGCGATTGCTAAGATGATTGAAGGAAAGAAGTAGATAGTGTATATTGGGAAATGTTAGAACAAAACAACACAACACACTTATGGACACAGTACTTCCTATAGCCCCGCCGTATCAGATAGCATTGTTTCCGCGTACAGATGACTCCGTAACAAGTCAGACGGCTTCTTCGGAACTTGCAGCTACAATCGTTAGAACCGGTACTTCTAAAACGAATATGTTTGAACTGATCGATTTTGAATACGATTTTCAACAATTTCTCAAGCAGCCAGGATTGCCTCATGAACTTCAAAATGAGGCTCAATTTATTGAGGCCTCAATTGGCAAGATTTTGAAACCCGGTGTTATAACTTTAATGGTCAATTTTGATATCGGTGATCTCTTCCTTTTGATGAGTATTTTAGAATGTAAAAAACCAGACTTACGTGTTTTACTTGTGGTTACTCGAGAAGAGTTTGATAAGTCGAGATTGGCCGATAGACCTGCAAATATTGATTGTTGCATTCATAGAGGGGCACCAACAAAAGAAATAATGGAGAAACTTGGAATGATTGGTAATACATAAATAATCAAAAATCGCACTTTTTATCTTTTAAAAGTCCTCGGGTTGACCGAGGACTTTTTTATATGTATGATGAAGTCTTGGATTTGAGTGAGTGCTCGATTCATGTTCTACGTTTAAAAACCAAAAAACTACAATTCAGTTTATGTGCAAAATGATCACGGTTATAAAAGCAGCTCCATGCGCTGGAAAATCCACTATCAAGAAACATCTTGCTGGTTATAATGTGGCCTGTATTGATATGTCTGAACTTATCGATCAAGTTGCAACCGAAGACCCTGCGTTTAGAAAGATGGCACTGGAAATAAAGCATAAGCGACAGCTTCTTCCGTGTGAAATTGTCATGAATGTCTTCACCGACTTTGTCTCAAAAAACCATCATGATCGCTGGGCAGTGTTTGGGATGCCTCGCACTGTTAGACAAGCTGAAGAACTTGTCGATCATCCAACATTTGAAAAATTCGATATTTGCCGCTTGATAGATTATTTCGTTGATGTCCAAGTTCTCGAACAACGATATCTCAAACGACAGTCCAATGAGAATCGTGTTGATGATCAAGTGCCTTGGAACATTTTTAAAGAAAGTCGAGTTGATCCATTTTTTATGGGCCGACACGGAGTACTGAAAGTGTTCAATTCACATCATCGTTGGCATGTTGGGTGCGAACAAGGTGATGCAGAAAATGCTGCAGAAGATATGGCTAGAAGCCTTGTCAAATCTATGCGTCTTCGCCCTCGGCAAACTGATTCAATGCGAAATTGACCCATCCCCGGTGTATCATCCTACGATACTCCAAAAAACCAGAACCGACCGCCCACCCTCATACAGGGTAGGCGGTCCTTTTTTCTATCTGAAAATATGATATATTTAAGCTAATGAAGAATGTTCCTAAAAAAACCAAATCTGGAGTTGACCTAGACATGATCCATGTGAAAGGGGCACGAACACACAATCTAAAAGATATTGATGTGTCTATTCCACGTGGTCAAATGACGGTTATTTCAGGACTTTCAGGCTCAGGAAAGTCATCACTTGCTTTTGATACCATTTTTGCCGAAGGGCAAAGACGGTATATGGAATCATTGTCTTCTTATGCTCGACAATTTTTAAAACAAATGCAAAAGCCAGATGTTGATGAGATTACAGGTTTGTCTCCAGCCATTTCCATTGATCAAAAATCAAGATCAAATAATCCTCGTTCTACTGTGGCAACCATTACAGAGATTTACGATTATCTTCGTATTTTGTATGCTCGTGTTGGAAAACCACATTGTCTCACATGTGACAGAGAGATAAAAAGATTATCAAAAGAAGAAATTGTAGATACAATTCACACAATTATTAATTCAATTGATAAAAAAGAATTAAAAGACAAAAAAGAAATCATGGGAGTACATGTTGATTCAGAAACTTTTAAAATTTATGCTCCTGTAGTTATTGGTCGAAAAGGGGAATATTATCAAATGCTATATGATTATCTTGGAAAAGGTTTCGAGGAAGTTCGAATTGATGGGAAGGCTCATAAGTTAAGAGAAAAGATTGAATTAGCAAAAACAAAAAAACATGATATCGACATTTTGATAGATCAATTTTACATATCTGAAATAAATGAACCATCACAAAGTTTCAATGAGCGATTAAATGATTCTATTGAAAGGGCATTGCGTGAAGGAGATGGATTACTCCGAATATATACTGATAAAGAAGAACATCTTATTTCTTCAAAATTCATGTGCCCGTATGATGGATTTTCATTTCCAGAAATTGAGCCAAGATTGTTCTCATTCAACTCACCATACGGAGCATGTCCAGAATGTAATGGTTTAGGAACTGATAGTTTTTTTACAAATCGAATCTGTAAAGTGTGTGATGGTGCACGACTTAGACCTGAGGCATTGAAGGTGTACATGCCAGGTAAAACTAATGTGATCAATTTTACAAATCTTACAATTCACGATGCAATCGATTATATTTTATCTTTAGAATTATCAGTAACAGATAAAGCAATATCAACCGTAATGATAAAAGAAATATTATCTCGGCTTGAATTTATGCAAGAAGTAGGACTTGAATATTTGCAATTAAACCGTCGTGCACACACACTCTCTGGCGGTGAATCACAACGTATTAGATTGGCTTCACAGCTCGGTTCAGGGCTCGTGGGTGCATTATATGTACTTGATGAGCCGACTATCGGTTTACATCAAAGGGATAATGATAAGCTCATAAAAACTCTTATTCAACTAAAAGATATGGGAAACACAGTGATTGTTGTTGAGCATGATGAAGATACTATTTTAGCTTCTGATTATCTAATCGATATTGGTCCAAGAGCAGGTATAAATGGAGGAAATGTTGTGGTACAAGGATATCTTAAAGATTTACTACGAGACCCAATAAAATCACTCCCAATAAATAAAAAACATGCCGATCCTGATTCATTTACAGGCTCTCTTACGCTGGATTATTTACGTGGTGCACATGAAGTCGAGGTTCCTAAAGTTAGACGTTCACAAGATAAGGGGTTTATAAAAATAGCAGGGGGAAAGGCAAACAATATTAAAAATCTAAATGTCGAATTGCCACTTGGTCGTCTCGTAACTGTAACAGGAGTGTCAGGTTCAGGAAAATCAACTTTTGTATATGAGATTCTTTACAAAAATCTTTTAGGCAAGCTCGATCGCGAACATAGAACGAGTCAAATTTATAACTGTACAACGTTTACAGGTACTGATTATGTAGGTCGAACAATCATGATTGATCAGTCACCGATAGGTAGAACTCCACGTTCAAATCCTGCGACTTATACCGGAGCATTCACTCATATTAGAGATTTATTTGCTGAAACGATTGAAGCAAAGTCACGTGCCTGGGGACCTGGTCGATTTTCTTTTAACGTAAAAGGGGGACGATGTGAAAATTGCCAAGGAAATGGATCTATAGAAGTTGAAATGCATTTTTTACCTACAGTATATGTTCAATGTGATATATGTAATGGAAAAAGATTTATGAAAGAGACATTAGAAATAATGTATAAAAATAAAAACATTCATGATATTTTAACAATGACAGTTGATGAAGCTGTATTATTTTTTGATGAAATGCCTCAGATATATGATCGTGTTCGTACTCTGCAGGAGGTTGGACTTGGATACTTAGAGCTTGGACAATCAGCAACAACATTATCAGGAGGAGAAGCGCAACGTGTTAAGATAGCCTCAGAGTTATACAAACCTCACGTACAGAAAACAATTTATATTCTTGACGAACCAACAGTTGGTCTACATTACCACGATGTGCGAAAGTTGATAGAAATTCTACAAAGATTGGTACAGGCTGGTAATACGGTTGTTGTTATTGAGCACAATATGGATTTGATTAAATGTTCAGATTATATCATCGATATTGGTCCAGAGGGAGGGGATAAAGGTGGTCAACTTATAGCCAAAGGAACTCCTGAAGAGGTTGCAAACAACAAAAATAGTTTTACTGGACATTATCTTAAAAAAGTGCTATAATTAAATCATTATGAGTATAGGATCTCAAAAACACCACAATATAGAATACATACAAATAGTACTTCAGTTTTTGATTGGTGTTTTTGTAATATCTTTTATTAAAACTTTTTTTAATCTAAAAATAACCGGAAGAAAAGAATTAGTTGCAAAATTAAAAGAATATAAGAAAAATGAAAAAGGAATTATCTTTGCGCCAAATCATATAAGTGAAATGGATGTATTGATGGTACGATTTGGTTTACCATTTATAATTTCAATTATGCCTATGTATTATGTATCGATGACAAGAGATCATTATCAGATTGAGAAATTTGGATGGAGAAAATATTTTTATGGCGGAGCATTCTTTAAAATGTTAGGTGCATATCCAGCATACCTTGGTATGCGCGACTATCAGGCGTCATTGATTAATCATATTGAACTCCTTGAAAATGGAAAAGCAGTCTGTATTTTTCCAGAAGGTAAAATGGGTTTAGAAACTTTTAAATCTGGGGAAGTTAAAGGTGGGGTTGGTTTTTTAGCAGAACATACTCTTACTGATATTATACCGGTTCAGTTAAAAGGCTTTAGAAATATAAATTGGTATAAAGCATTCACTTTTCAAAAACCAGTTCTGGAAGTAAATTACAAACCAGTTTTGTCGATTGTAGACACCTTACATACTTTACAAGCTGATAAACAATGTGCTGACGATCTCGTGCGATATAAAAAGATTGCTACTATTACTATGGATAAAATTTGGGAATAGGTCAATGCATAAAAGCTAAAAAATAGCTTATAATACCTAGTCTATGAGTTATGTATTCTTTGATTTAGACAAAACCCTTATCACAAAAAATAGTTATGAAATAGTTTTAAATGTACTAAGAAGAAGACGGATTATATCTTGGTATCGTTTTTTCTATTATAAATTTATTCTTTTTTTTGCAAAAAATATTGATAAAAAAATGAAAAGCCTAGCAAGTGTGTTTGAAGGTGTAGAGGTTAGTAGGTTGGATAAAATAATGAAGGCGTTTATCTTTACAGAGTTTGATAGTATAAAAAATACTAGGGCCGTTGAAGAGTTAGAAAAACATAATACTCACGATAAAAAAGTTGTGCTTGTTACTACTTCATTTGAGCCCATAGCAAAGTATGCAGCCAAGTTTTTCCATATTCATGAATACGTTGCCACAAAACTCGAAGTAAAAAACGGAAAATATACTGGAAAAATATCAGGAAGGATAAACTATAAAGATGAAAAAGTTGCGAGATTGACTAAATATAATTTTGAAAACTCATATGCTTACAGTGATCATAACTCGGATATTCCATTATTGAAAAAAGCAACATATAGATACACGGTGAATCCGAATAAGAAGTTGAGGGTGTATGCAAAGAATCACGGATGGTTTATTTTGGAGTAGGTTTTTATTTATAAATATAGAAAATATGAGTATGACTACGAGTAATTTTAAAGACAGTTTTTTATCATTTCTTTACGAGAACTTTATGTGGTGTTTGGTAGGATTTGGGAATGATTAATAAAAACAAATATTTTATATTTATGGACGAAAGTGGCAACAATGCTCAGGATCGGTTTTTTGTATTGGGTATCTTGCTTATTCCACCAGACAAGATAGGTGAACTATTCAATTTTCTTGAGAATATATCCTCAAAGATCAAATCTCGATCAAGAGAAAATATCCACAAGAGAATAGACGGGTTATATAAAAATGGTGATATGGAATCTATTTTGCAATACGCCAAATCAACAAAATCATTCGAAATTAAATTTAAATCAATAAACCAAGAAAATGAGGATTTGTATATACATATCCTCCATAAATTTTTCAAACAAGATATGTACAGATTCGCAGCCCTTGTTTTAGATAAGGAAAGTGATGATTTTAAATACAAAACCTCTACGTATTGGAACGATTATCTAGATAATGCAGCAATATTAATCTCAGAGAGTTTAAAAAATATTAATAATCCTGAGTTTGTAATCATTGGGGACCAAATAACTCAATCAGAGAAAAATAAGCCATATGAAATTTATTTATCAAATAAAATTAATGAACTATTGAAAGTTAAGCCTTTCGGAATTATGCGCGCCGAGTCTCATTCTTCGGTATTTCTACAATTGGTGGATATCTTTGTTGGTGCTATTGGCTACGATTGCGTGGCACAGAATAAGGAAAGAAAATTGAAGTTTATGAAAGTCCTCAGGAAGTATTTGGGTGAAAATTTTGGTCAGAATAAAAATATTTTCACTTTTCAATTATCCAAATGAAAAAAGGGTCATGGCTATGAGCCACACCCTCCTTTCGATAGTTATAGTGTATCAAATTTAAAAATGTTGTCAAATAAAAGTAATATCACTTTACAAACCACTTGGGGGAGGGTAAAATATTCATATCATTAGCCTTAAAAAATATATTTTGATAAAATAAATACATGAAAAAATATCTCATCGCACTTATGATCTTCATTGCAGTGCCAACCTTCGCCGCCAACACAACAGGCTTTGCCTGGAGTGAGTCAGTCGGCTGGTTTGACTTTAAAAACGTAACTGTAACAAACACTGCAGTCACAGGACATGCTTACAACGACAACACAGGTTGGTTAGTAATGGACGGTGTTGTAAATACAAATGGACAA
>JACMMR010000046.1 GCA_014378965.1 Candidatus Parcubacteria bacterium
AATTTGATACTGTTAGTTGATGGATTTAACAAATAAAAGTAAATACATCGTATATATTGATGAGTCGAATATTTTGGCAAAAAATGGCCACTGTGTTTATGTAGCAGTCTGTGTCAGATTTTTACATAAAGATGATATAACCAAAAAAATAAAAAACATAGAGGAAGACTTGAAAATTTCATACGTTCATTGGGCGGACATGCCTTGGAAGTTAAGAGTAAAATTTGCAGAAAAGATTAAAAGTACAGACTTTTTTTGTCAAATATCAATTTATAAAAACCCTATAAAACAAAATAATATTCTAGAAGATTTTTTAGTTAAAATAATAGAGCTTAACGATAATATATTTAAAATGACTATAGATGGTAATAAAGGTAAAAAATATGTCAATAAATTAAAAAAAGTATTAAAATGTAAAGGGCTTAAGTTCTATAAAATAAATTTTGCAGATGATAAAAGAGAACCTTTAGTACGGTTGGCAGATTTTATGGCAGGGATGTACAGGTCTTTTTTGGATAATAAAAACTCAGAAAATATCTATATATACAGTTTATTGAAACATAAAATAAAAATACCCGATTAAGGGTATTTTTAGTCTATGCGACTGGCGCCAGTAAGTGGGTGAGAGTTCTTTTGAAACTCGAGTGGTCTAACGGACCTTTGTCCCCCTTGCTCGTTATTAATTGTATTCTAGCAAATATACAACCCTTGTCAAATCTATGGTAAAATACACATCATGAATGACGAAAAGAAACAAAAACCAATAACCTATTTTGGTATTACTGACGCTCGGGGCAAAACAAACAAATTTGGCATATATAAAGAGGACCGCCTTCGTCACATGTACGTTATTGGGAAGACAGGTATGGGTAAATCAACCCTGCTTGAAAATATGGCCATCCAGGACATTCAAAATGGTGAAGGTATGGCATATCTCGATCCGCATGGTACAACAGCTGAAAAGCTCTTAGAATTCGTCCCAGAACATCGTATCAAGGATGTTATTTACTTTGCACCATTTGATATGGAATATCCTATTGCGTTGAACGTGTTGGAAGATACAGCAGAGGGAGATGAGTCATCACAAAGTATTCGTTCTCAGTTTATCGTATCAGGACTGATGTCAACATTTAAAAAAATATGGAAAGATCAGTGGTCAGCTCGTATGGAATATATTTTGAACTATACACTTCTAGCGCTTTTGGAAATACCTGAAGCCACACTACTGGATGTTAACCGTATGCTTTCAGATAAGATATTTCGAAAGGATGTGATCGATCGTCTCAAAGAGCCAACTGTAAAAGCTTATTGGGAGAAAGAATTTGCGTCGATGACTGACAAGATGGTGGCCGAAGCAGTACCAGCAATCCAAAACAAAGTAGGACAATTTATTTCCAACGCTCTGATACGAAATATAATCGGACAAACAAAATCTTCATTTGATTTTCGAAAAGCTATGGATGAAAAAAAAATAATTATCTTCAATCTTTCTATTGGACGAATCGGTGAAGATGCCGTGAACTTGTTAGGATCACTTTTTGTAACAAAGATTTATCTTGCTGCTATGAGTCGTGCGGATATATCAGAACGTGATATGAAGGAAATGCCAAATTTTTATCTATACGTTGATGAATTCCAAAATTTTATCAATGATTCATTTGCGCAGATTTTGTCACAGGCTCGTAAATATAAGCTTGGACTTATAGTGGCCCACCAATACGTAAAGCAGATGACTGAGATCGTGCATGACGCGGTTTTTGGAAACGTAGGAACAATGATCGCGTTTCGTATCGGGGCCGATGATGCCGATTCTTTCGAAAAAGAATTTAAACCAACTTTTTTGCCTGAAGATTTTACAAATATCGGGCGCTTCCAGATGTACTTGAAACTCATGATCGATGGTGTTGCTTCTTCAGCATTTTCCGCCTCCGCTATGGGCCCGTGGCCTCGTCCTGATCAAAGCTTTGTTAAAGAGATAGTTGATTCCTCACGAGTTTTGTACTCCTTTCCAAGAAAAGACGTAGAAGATCATATTTTAAAATGGACACTTGGAGGAGACAGGGGAGGAAAAGCTGAAGGAAATCAAACAAGAACTGAACAACCGAAGCGAACAGAGCAAAGAATGGATCAGCCAAGATCTGAGCAACGAACAGATCCGAGACGCGATGACAGACCTCGCGAAGCAAATAGAGAGCCGCGCAGAGATGCTCCACGAAGTGATATAAGACAAGACCGACCAAGAACAGATCCGAGACCTGTAGACCGTCCTATACCTGTACACAATCCGTTTAAGATGGCATTTAAGGAAATAGTAAAAGTCGAAGAACCTGTTTTACAACAAAAGGTGTTTCATGTAGATAATGTAATAAAAGTTCCTGAAATAACATTTGAACCCAAACCAGTTCAGAAAAATGAAGTAGATGAAAATACTCTTAAAGACGTTTTAGGCTTGAAGGAATAATCTTGTCAAGAGTCTTGTCAAGGATTATTTTTCCACGGCGCTCAAATAGTTGGTGGACGATGTATGATAAACCAAACACAAAAAATAAGATAGATATAAATGATATCCATAGAGGAATATTTTTTATATTGGCATATGTAAATAAGATCCTTCCAATTTGTTGGTGGAGTAAATACAATGGATAAGTAAGTAAACCTAAAATGTTTATATATTTGTTATTTGGAAAATTTAATTTATGTAAAGATAGTAAAAGGAAAAAAAGATAGAAAAGTAATATATACAAACTGATTATAGAAGGTTTAAAAGCTACACCGTAACCTTCACTTAAATAAGGAACTCTTTTGAGGGTAAATAATAATGTTGCTATCAATGTTGTACAAAGTGTAAAAATTCTTGGAGCTGTTAAACCCGCTTTATAGATTTTATAAAAAATGACTCCTGCAATAAAGTTTGGAATCCATACATATTGAGACTCTGCAGATAGATTTGGATCAAATATAGCAACATATAACATAATACAGGAAACTGGAATCGCAATTTTTTCTATTCTTTTAAATTGTTTAAAAAGAAGAAAAAGTAAAATTATGAAATAGAATTTCATTTCAATTACTAAGGTCCAGTATGTTCCGTCGAGTGGATCTGTATTAAAAAAGTTTGGAAACATGGTTATGTTAGTCAAAAATCTATTCCATGACATATAGGAATAGATAAGGTCTCCACCAAAAAGTAGAAATAATGTTGTTATAATGGCACATACCCAGAAAATCGGATATAGACGTCCTATTCTTGATTTAACAAAGGTGTAGGCTGTACGATTTTCAGCTGACAGGGAGATAACAAATCCGGAGATTATGAAAAATAAATCAACTCCTAAATAGCCATATTGAAATAGGTACCGGAGAATTGGAACATTAACATAATTTAAATCTCGATAAAAGTAAGCAAATCCGAAGTGATAGAATACAACAAACAAAGCTGCACAGAATCTGAGTGCATTTATTGCTCCGATTTTTTGTGTATTTTGCGGTTGTGATTCAAGAGTCATATTATAATTGTATCCAGGTTTTTGGTAGAATTTCAAGTTTATCAGACGTGGAGGTATTAGTCCATTGTTTTGGAGCGACAACTATTTTATGCGGATTTTGATTGAGATATGCCGACCACCATGAAAATGTAGAGTTAGATATGATATTGTGAGTACACAAGCTCATAAGAATCATTTCTTCCACTTCAGGTATGTTGCTATTTGAAACAAATGTAGCCTCACCAACCTGCATGTTATTTTTAGCCCATTCAATATCATCAGAAAATATAAAAAAATGAGGATTGGTGATTTGCGATTTGATATGATGCAACGCTTTGTAATAATATTCTAAGTCACATAAGTTGTGATGGGTACTGTTTACATAATCACCACGACGAATATGAAGTGAGACAGAGTTAGTGTTTATGTTACGAGCTACTTCCTGGGCATTCTGGCTCATTGGATTCTTAAGTGTAAATTGTTTAAGAACTTCGTCTTTCACTTCGATAAAATATTTTTCACTTTGAAAATATTGATAATCTCCTGTAATTTTTTGCCAAATCTTTATGTAAATTTTAATCAATAGATTTCGGTGAATTTTTTTTAAATTTGCTGCAGGATCAATATTAAATTTATCTAATAAGAAAGGGCGATGTATATCTTTTCCAGTACTTTGAAAAAATGAAATATCATATATTACTTCTTTTTTATCGACTTGGAATACTTTTAAACCATGGGCATATTGGAATAGTTGATTACCAAGACCGCCTTTAATTGTTATTATTTTTGTCATTATCTTAGTATATTCCTTAATGTATTTAATGTTTTAGAGAAGTTGTAACCTAGGTACGATTTTTTATATTTTTCAATAATAAATTTCTGTGTATCTTTCCCGATTTTTATTTTAATACTATTGCTTTGGTTCGTATGTTTTCTATAGGCTGTTGTATATTGACTCAAGTTAGCAAGTTTATATTTTAAACCTATTTTAAGCCACATATCATAATCTTCCCAAATCGGAAGTGTTACATCATAGCCCCCTAGGTTTAATATTTCTTGCTTTCGATAGAGTACACTTGAGTGACAAAATAGATTTTTCATTAATAGTAAATTTTTAATTAAAAAATTTACGTATGGATACGTAACTTTTTTAATTGTTTTTCCTTGTTCGTCAACGATTATCATATTTGACCCAATAAGTGCATAGTTATTGTTTTGATCTAAAAAATCATTTTGAAGAGAAAGTTTATTAGTATCAATCCAATAATCGTCACTGTCTAACACAGCAACATATTCACCAGTGGATAATGAAAGTGCTTTATTTCGATTTTCGGTGATACCTAAATTCTCAGGATTTTGTATGTATCTGATTCGATCGTCTGAATACGTTGAAATAATCTTCTTTGTATTATCTGTCGAACAATCATCAACAATAAGTAATTCCCAATCTTGAAATGTTTGAGACAGAACAGAGTCGATCGCTTGCTTTATGAAATGTGCTCGGTTGTAGGTACACATGTGTATACTAATTTTGGGCATATGTTATTTTTTAAGTTTAGCAATGTAATTAGCATATTGAAAATTCTCTGATTCAACATTGTATACTGAGCATTCTATCAGACCATGCTGCATCATTTTATACAAAGTGTATGGCTTATCTTTGAAGAATGAGAATATATCTTTGAGTAAATAACCAGCATCAATATATGTACCACCGTACTCAAGTTGAATAGCATCGACTTTACCTGCTTTAAGATATTCTGTAGCACCTCTAAGGACTGATAACTCATTTCCTTCAGTATCTATTTTTAAGAATGAAATTCGGTCGATGTTCTGTTCTGCGCAAAAAAAATCCAAAGTTTGAAAATTTGCCTTCTCAACTTTTGCATGTAAGTTATTATTTTCAAGATCACGATTGAAGGCAGAGTTAAGTGTTGAATCTTCGCCGTATATAAAAAAGTCTATTGTTTCATTTTTTTCTCCAAGACCTAAATTAAATGTGCTCACATTTTTAGGAAATGAGTTTTGTGAAAGAGTTTTGTACGTTTGAACTGATGGCTCGAAGCTATAAATGCGAGCTTCAGGAATCGTTTTTGAAACTAGTTCGGTCCATTCGCCAACGTTAGCCCCTACATCAAAGATGACTTTAAAATCTTTTTTATTTTTCTCTATAAAATCACCTTCACCATTTGTTGGAAGTTCGCAGTTATTTTCATTTCGGTGATGGTCAACTATCTTTTTAGATGTTTTGTATAAAAGTGTTGATCTAGATAGTAGATAAATAATTTTTGTAAGAATTTTTTTCATATAGTTTTTTATTTTTTAATAAACCAAAAACAGCCACAGGCATAATTTTCGTTTTTAACGAGTGCTGGATTAGCATTCATAATGATTCCACCATTTTTTCCTGATTCAGGAATAAGAGAGAATTCTTTTAATTCAAAGCCTTTAAAATATGAAATAATTTGCTCATACGAATAGATGCGGTGAGCATTAAACTCAATTTTTGGTTGTCCTACAGGGGTTACAAAAAGAAGATTACCTCCAAGCTGCACAACTCTTTTAAGTTCGTCTATGGCCTTAATATCACCATCAGGATCGATTGGGTCACCATATCTACCAAGACCTATATGCTCGATCGTATGCATGCATGAAATGGATAAAACACTATTGGTATCAAAAGGTAGGGAATGTAAATTTCCTTCAAGGCTGCGTAGACCAGAAAGCTTTAAATCTGCCGGCCTATAGTCGTAAAAATCAACATCAGTAAATGCTGACACGATTCCACAAAAATAAAGACTTGATGAGATGTCGATATGCTTGATCGGATTTATTTCTTTTACTTTTCGCGCAGCCCACGATGTGTGATACACATAATGTCGATCAAATCCTGTCTTAATAGTTTTGTCTTTTACCTGAGGATAGAAGTCTTTGAAGTTAAGAGAAAAGCGATCCGATTTTGCAGCACTTTTGAAAGCAAAATAATCCTTTAAGATAAAAGGCAAGAGAAATATATTGATTGCTTTTTTAATAATTTTTTTCATGATGTTGTATTATGTATAGTAATTTTTCTGTAGATTTTTTATTGGATAAATTTTCTTGACAATATTCCTTAGGCTTGAAATGTAACGATTCCAATCTAGAAATGATACCGTCAAAGGTGTCCAAAGTAAAGAATAATCCAGACTCATTTGATAGGTATGGTGCCGCTATTTTGTCATCTTTCCATGAATATGATTCATGTTTAAATTCAGTATTTTGATAGACCAATGTCGGTACGTTATATGACCAGGCTTCCTGGAGCGCTATGCCTTGGCTTTCTGTTTTTTGAAGATAGATAAGGTAAGAAGTGCTTTTCAATAATTCCATGTATTCCGATTTCTTGAATGCTCCGTATTCGAGCGTTTTGAATGAAATATTTTTGCCGGTTAAGATCTCTTTTACTTTGGTAAATATTTCAGCGTCTATGTTTTTTTTGAGAATCAGAATTTCTTTATTGGTGGATATTTCCTCTGGTATGGTTACGCCGGCCGGCCATGAATATGTTCTATTTTTTATTTCCGGTATTATTGATACGTAGAAATTTTTTACCCAATCTGAAGGGGTCAATATGATGTCTATTTTTTTATTTAGGATTATTTTATTTTCATCGGCAGGTGTAATAACTAGGGTTGGTCCGGCAATCAATGTTTGACTATCTAATTTATTTTTTATTCTGTCTTGAAGTGCCTGTATGCCCGACAAAACATGGATATTTTTGTACGTTGGTTTGAAGGGGTTTATTTCAAAAGGAATGTGAAGCTCGGTTAAACCTGAAACCAGACTATCCAAAACAGCATCGGGACCAGAATATTTTCCAGTCATTTTCTTGATGGAATATTTCCAAAATTCTTTCTTCAGTATGTTATTTGTTCGTGTGTAAATTGATATCATATTATTTGACCGCTTGGTTAATCCAAGATTCATA
>JACMMR010000047.1 GCA_014378965.1 Candidatus Parcubacteria bacterium
AAATAGACTTTGCAATAATTTTATTGGTTTTCATGAGGTTTAAGGTAATCCGAGACGACAGTGCCGAGGATGTGATTATAATAGTATATATGGGTTTTATGGATACTTGACTTTTATGTATATAATATGGTATAATGTGTATATCCAAAGCAATGAAGCAGAGGTAACAAGAACACTAACACCATGTCATTAAAAAAATTATTCGTAAGTATCGTCGGCATCGCAATCGTTGTTTTCAGTGTACATGCCAGCTGGGCAAAGGACACCAGAACAACAACAGAAATCGCTCAGATCCGGAATGAGCTTGCATCTTACAAAGAGCATCATCGCCCTGTCGATGGCTGGTATTACCAGGCCGAGGTGATTTCAGGAAAGAACGAAACCGAGATGTTCATCATCTGCACTAATATTCAACCTCAAGCAGTGGATACGGGAGCTGCCGAAACCATCGGTATCGGCCTCAAGAAAAATGGTAACTTGGTGGAGCTCGAAGTTCCTCGAAAGTCCGCCGGCGCTGAGTCGAAGGCTGGCAAATACTTCACAGTTAAAGTTATTGATGGTGTCCCTACCACGATTTTTTTCGACAGTGAAGCGAAGGTCATCCAACACTCGCTAAACACCTAAACCAAGCACCGGTCAACTCACAACCAAAAAAAACATGCCGTGGACCCCAAAAGGTCCCGGCGTATTCTTTTTTTATTTTTCAAAATCGTGCACCTCCAAAATCTCACCGAGACTCTACTTACTTTTTCCCCATCCTGCCATCGTCACCAAAAGATTTGATCCTATAAATATTGATGAATAAGTTCCCGCAGCGATACCGATGATAAGTGCCAATGCAAAGTGATGTGTCGTGTCAGGTCCCCACACATACACCGCAATCAACGCAAGAATAGTTGTAACTGAAGTATTGATTGATCGTATAAAAGTTTCTGAAACTGAAATACCTACTATTTCTTCAAATGATTTTCCTTTGACAACTCGTAGATTTTCACGCACACGGTCAAACACTACAATAGTATCGTGAATAGAAAAACCAAGTACTACGAGCAATGCCGTTATAAACAATGCATCAATTTCATACCCTCCTGTAAAATGATTCATTGCTGAGAAAAATCCAACAGGAATGATCACATCGTGGAACAAGGCTACGATTGCAGCTGCACCATATTTCCAAGAAGGAACAGTACCAGAAACTTGTCTAAACGCAAAAGTAATAAACAGAACGATCGCGATCAATACCAAGATGATTGAAGTAACTGATTTTTGTTTTAATTCAGCACCGAGTGTTGGACCTATCGTGTCGACTCTCTCTATCTTATGTGTGGGCAGTACTGAAGCTAACTTATTTGCAAAAGTAGTATCTTTTGCATCAATAACTTCTTTTGTTTTAATAATAAATCCAGCAGTTCCATATGGCCGCACTACTGCTCCAGTAAAGTTTTGATCTAATACTTTTTTTGCAACATCTTGGGTTATAGATGTTGAAGTTGCAATTGGTTGTATTTCTATACTTGATCCTCCAGTGAAATCAATACCGTAGTTTAAACCATAGTTAAAATATGCAAAGATTGATGTACATATAAGTATAGCTGATAATATATAGAATGCGATTCTGTTTTTTACGATGAACATATATTTTATTTATTTTTCTTAGTGATTGCTAATAATAGATTTTTTGAAACAGTCACTGATGTAAACATTGAAACTGCAACACCAATAAAGAATACCAGTGCAAATCCTTTGATCAAAGGTGATGCTGCGAATGTATACAATATGATTGCAGTAATCATAGAAGAGATATTTGAATCTCTGATTGATGGCCAAGCCCTTCTAAACCCTTCTTCAAGCGCATCAAATTTTGTTTTTCCTCTTTTCAACTCTTCGCGCATTCTTGAGAAAATAAGAATGTTACCGTCCACAGCCATACCGATAGAAATAATAAAAGCAGCAAGTCCGGCTGATGTTAATACGATTCCAAATAGTTTAAATATTACTAAGTTTAAAATTGTATAAATAACCAAAGCAACTGATGCCACTAGACCTCGTAGTCCATAACAAAGTATCAAAAATAGAGCAACGATTATAAATCCATACATTCCAGCTTTTACACTTTTATGTAACGCATCGATTCCAAGAGATGCACCGATTGTTTGTGTACCGATCAATTCGATTGATACTGGCAGTGCTCCGTATTTCAAACCTCTCGCAAGTGCATTGGCTTCTTGTATTGAAAATTGTCCTGAGATCTGTGCTTGTCCACCGAGTATTTCTCCTTGAATAATAGGTGATGATATCACTTGTCCATCAAGCAAGATTGCTAATGGCTTACCAATATTTTCTTTTGTAATTTTTGCAAATAAATCTGCACCTTTTGAATCAAATACGATTCCGATTTGGGGTTTATTTGTTCTTGAATCATACTCTACACGTGCAGTTTTAATATATTTTCCAGTAAGTTCAGTAGGAAATAATTGTGTGGATGTGGCAGTTGAAGTTCCAGATGTTCCTTTCATTTCTTCAATAAGAGCAAATTCAAGAACAGGAGTTTGTCCAATAAGTTCAATTGCTTTTTGAGTATCACTAACACCAGGTAACTCGACGATAAGTTTATCCATTCCTTCTGTTTGAATAATAGGCTCTGAAACTCCGAATGCATTTACACGCGCCTCGATTACATTTTTCAATGTTTCCATAGATTGACCTATGTCTTCTTTGGCAATCTTTGAAGTATCAGCTTTGTAAGTAAGGTGTATTCCTCCGTTGAGGTCAAGCCCTAGTTTAAAAGGTGAAGTTTTATACGTATTGTTTAGGTATAGGGCCAATAATCCTGAGATTATGATGATAATGATGGCCCAAAGTCTTGTTCTTGTCATATAAGGTAGTATTATACTGATTTTTGAGGAATTTAATAGGGCCTAATCATATAACTGACTATGTGTACCAATGTCCAGAAATATATACAAATTATCAGTCCTTTTATAAACTAATCTATAGTCGCCTGTAATATTAATACTCTTACAATCAGCAAATTCAGCTTTTAATGGATGATTATTTAAAATCGATGCATATTCATTTTCTTGGAAAATTACAAATCGAGTCTTAAAAGCCTTAATAATTTTCTTATCAAGTTTTTTTAAATTTTTCTTAAATCGAGTAGAATATAAAAAAGTCTTCATTATTTATGACTAGATAGACAAAGATTTAAATAATTCTTCTGCAGTTGTATGTTTTTTCATTGTACCTTTTTTAAACTCTGTTCTAGCCTCTTGTATAGAATCTAATAATCTTCTAGATGGTCTATAGGATAAAGAAACATTGATTTCTTTATCTCTAATAAATTGACGTAATAAAATATTAGCTATGGTTCCCAAAGGAATACCCATAATATCAGCAATCTTTTTTGCCTCGTCTTTTACCTCTTTATCGATCTTGATATTAAGCATTGTTTTCATAATATCTAAAGTATACACTTTGGATATGTACAATGTCAAATCAATCGTTGAGAAGACTCACAGAGAGCAGATCCCTATCCATCTTACCTTGCAACTTATACGTATTTCCATGCTTAATCAAAGACTTATACGATTGATAGGTATTATTTGTTTGGTTATTTTTCAGGTTCTTAAACATTCTCTTCTTGGTTGTAGTTAGGAATCTTCTTAAATTTATTTTTGGAGTGAGTTTCTTCGTAGGGCATTTGACCTAGGCAAATGGCCGAGGACTGAAACGGAACGAAGTAAATAAATTTAATTAAACCCCACAAACTCATTCTTCAACTCATTTAAATACACTCCCGTATTTTTCTTACCCATTGAAATATTTGAAACGATTCCCAATGCAATAAATTCTATCAATATATGTGACCCTCCATAACTCATAAACGGTAGTGGAATACCTGTTATCGGCATAATTCCTAAATTCATTCCTATATTAATAAAAATATGAATTGCAAAGAAAATAAATACACCTGCACAGATCAATGCATTAAAGTTACTATCTGCATTCATGGCAACAAAAAGTGTACGTAATAAAATCGTAAGAAACAAAAGTAACACTATTGAAACACCAACAAAACCCCACTCTTCTGAAAATGCTGCAAAAATAAAGTCAGTTTGATATTCTGGTAAAAACTTTAATTTTGACTGCGTACCATATCCAATTCCTTTTCCAAGAATTTGTCCCGAACCAACCGCAATTACTGCTTGATATTGGTTATATCCTGATCCTCTAATGTCACGCATTGGATGGATAAAATTCATCACTCTATCTTTTTGATATTGTTTGAATGCAAAGTTCCAGCCAATTGTTAAAACTAATACTGATATAGCAGCTAAAAATAAAACTTGTTTTTTTGATAATCCTGAGATAAAAATTATT
>JACMMR010000003.1 GCA_014378965.1 Candidatus Parcubacteria bacterium
AATAATTTTATAAGGCACAAATAATTATCGTTATTAGAAGTTTAATGCCCTACATTAATACTACTCCTTAATTTTAAAATTAGTTACTTTACTTAAGTATTTTTATATGTTGTTAAGTTACTTAAGTATTTTTATATATAATATACATCCAAATAAACATCTTTATTTTCTAAGTTTTATATGATATTGATTTTTGTAGTCAATAAAATAATGAATATTACCAATCGTTCTAGACTCAAATTGATTGTTGCAGCATTTGGCCTTCGAACTTTACATCCTGAAGAAACTTTCTTTGACCGTAGCACCGCTCTTAGAAAAGTGGTTTGGGGATTTCGCTTCGATGAAGAACCGTGTAACTTTCTGACGATGAAGCGTAAACATGTGCTGGAAATTAAATTCAGATGTCTTTCATCCACATATAAAAAAATAAGTGCGGAAGATCCTGTACACCTTCCCCATAAAATTCATACCCCATTTGCAGTTCAAAGGCATACTCGTATTCGACACGTTAACTCAAACATAGCTGTTCGATATTCTCAATCGTATAGGGTGCGCAAGTAATCTTGACTTTTCGTGAGTAAGGAATATTATATAACTAGTGCACGTTTCGCACTTTGTTGGTGGTTAACGAAGAGGTAAAACATATTCGGATTTCAGGTCGATAAGTCTGAATTGTGCCCCGCTCAAAGTCCCCGTCGGACTGAGGATCGGGTCTTTTTTTTGTTGGTATTAAACTTGACATTTCTTTCTACAAATGTTACTCTAAAATAGATGTGTTAGTTGCAGATCAAAGGATATAGTGTTGCCTTTCACCTTCGGTGACAAGGACCATACAACCCTATGTTCAATTCCAATACCACCTGACTGAGCGGTCGAGCTCGGAGTCCACAAGGACAAAAAACAACTCCGCTGACACTTATGTGCTCAGCGGTTTTTTATTACTCGACTTGTTTTTTTACCTTGGCAAAATAGAAGTGTTCATGGGGTAGACATATAGTCCTTAAGAACGAAGCGAGTAAGGAATATAGAAATGCACTTATAATACATTTTATCCCCAAGTTGCACCACTCTATATATATGTGTTATCACTATATGCATGAGTAAACATTTAGTTATCGTAGAATCACCTTCAAAAATCAAGAAACTAGAAGCATTTCTAGGTAAAGACTATATTGTTATGTCATCTATCGGGCATATCAGAGATTTACCAAAATCCAATAAAAAAGCCATTGATATTGAAGGTGGCTTCATTCCCCACTATGAAGTATCTAAAGGAAAAGAGAAAGTGATCAATGATTTGATGAATGCACTTCATAAAGTTGACGATGTCTATCTTGCATCCGATCCAGACCGTGAAGGAGAAGCTATTGCCTGGCACTTAAAAGAAGCTCTCGAGCTTAAGAACCCGAAACGTATCACATATAACGAGATCACCAAAGAGGCTGTGATGGAGGCTTTGAAGCACCCTAGAAAGATAGATATGAACATGTTCCATGCACAAGAAGCGAGACGTGTTCTCGACCGTTTGGTTGGATATGATCTCTCCGGTCTTATTTGGAAAAAAGTTCGATATGGTCTATCGGCTGGTAGAGTTCAATCTCCTGCCCTTCGCATAGTTATGGAAAGAGAGAGAGAGATACGTGCCTTTATACCAGAAGCGTATTATGTGTTATATGCAAACCTATCTCAATCAGGAACTAAAACAGATGTATTAAAATTTACATGTTCTGAAGAAATAAAAGATAAAAAAAGAGCAGAAGCAGTCGTGGAATTATCAGAAATAAATAAAAATAACTGGACAGTGCTTGATGTAAATTCGACCGAAGTTAAACGTACCACTCGTGCCCCATTTATCACATCAACTCTTCAACAAGTTGCTTCTACACGTTTAGGATTCTCTCCATCAAGGACTATGCGTGCAGCGCAAAAATTATATGAGCAAGGACATATCACCTACATGAGAACTGACAGTACAAACTTAAGCGTTCAAGCTTTGGATTCAATAGAACAATTTATTATAAAAAATTACGATAAAAAATATCTAGATCGAAAAAACTTTGCCTCAAAGTCAAAAAACGCTCAAGAAGCTCATGAAGCTATTCGTCCATCTGATATCAAAAAAATAAATGCTGGGATTTCAGATGATGAAAAAAAGGTATATCGACTAATTCACAATAGAACACTGGCATCTCAAATGTCTGATGCTTTAACATTGCGAACAAAGATCACTACATCTATTAAAGAATATAAAATAGAAAAATTTCCTGAATTTTCACTTAATGGTTCTAGAATATTATTTGATGGATGGCTTATCGCTGATCCCGAATCAGCTGGTGAAGATGTAGCAGTTCCAGCATTATCCAAAGGAATGAAGATGGATTTCATCTCTATAGAAAATCTTGAAAAATTTACTGAACCACCATCAAGGTATACTGAGGCAGGATTAATTAAAGAACTTGATAAGAGAGGCATTGGTCGACCTTCGACTTTTGCATCTATTATGCGTACACTTGAAGAAAGACAGTATGTTGAAAAAGTTGGTCGTGCCTTAAAACCAACTGATACTGGGGATGTAGTTTCAACATTTTTAGAAGAAAATTTTACTGATTACATTTCTGATTCATTTACATCTGAAATGGAAGATAAACTCGATCTTATTGCTAACGGTAAAGCAAAATATTTACAAACGTTGAAAGATTTTTATGGTCCATTTACCAAAGAAGTAAAACTAAAAAGTACCTCTGCCAAGATTACTGATCTCGGTTCTTCTGAGTTTAAATGTCCAAAATGTCATGAGGCGATGATTGTAAAATTATCAAGAAATGGAAAATTCTTATCGTGTTCTAAATTTCCTGAGTGTGACGGTGCACTGACAATAGATGGTGTTGAAATAAAAGCAGATGAACCAATTGGTACTGATCCAATTTCAGAGCTTCCGATATATGTTAAAACAGGAAGATTTGGTCCATACGTACAACTCGGTGAAAAGACCAAAGAAAACAAAAAACCTCGCATGGCTTCGATTCCAAAGGAAATGGATCTTAGCAATATTTCTATGGAGCAAGCATTACTTTATCTTTCCCTTCCGAGAGTACTTGGTATCAACCCGATAAATGGAAAAGAAGTTATCGCCAATAAGGGTCGTTTTGGACCGTACGTTGGCTGTGAAAGAGATTTTAGATCACTCAAGATGCAGGATGTGTATGACGTGACCCTAGAACAGGCTTTGGAATTGTTAAATACACCAAAGAAGCCGAGAGGGTTTCAGAAAAAGAAAGCCGAGTAAAAAAAAGAGTGTCTAAAAATAGATACTCTTTTTTTTTATTTTTATATATAAACTTTACACACTAAACTTCATCACGCTATACATATCTGGATCTTCCTCTTCCTCAATTGGAGCAGCATTTTTTATAATGATCTCATCCCCATTATCATTTACCATAACTGAACTCGTATCATTCTCATCATCCAATTTTTCACTTTGTTCATTTTGTAATTTATCTAAAATCTTTTTCAAATCAACTAGATCATAGTAATCAATCGTTATCTGTCCCCCTTTCTCTTTACTTTCAATATGGACTTTTGTTCCCAATACTTCATTAAATCGATGTTCGAACTCTATAATCTCTGGATTCAATTCTTTCTCTTTCTTTCGCGCCCTTTCTTTTGCAATGCGACGTGCAATCATTTCAGATTCACGCACATTTAATTTTCTCGTTAGTATGTCTTGAAAAAGGGTCTCTTGCTCCTCAGGACGGTTTACAAGCATCAGAAGTGGCCTTGTATGTCCTTCCATAATCCTTCGTTCTCCAAGAGCCTGTAACATGTGTTCAGGAAGAGATAAAAGTCGCATACTGTTTGTCACATACTCTCGGGATTTGTTCATTTTTTGAGCCACCTCAGCATGCTTAAAACCAAATTCTTTTACAAGTTGTTGAAAAGCCTTAGCTCTATCTATAACATTCAAATCCTCTCTTTGAATATTTTCAATAATAGCAAGCTCGAGTTTTGTTCGTGCATCCTCCTCTTTTGCTCTAATAATAGAAGGGATTTGAGATAATCCGGCAAGCTTTGCTGCCCGGGTACGGCGCTCTCCAGAGATAAGCTCATAATGAACTGCTAAACCACCATCTTCTTTTGTGGTTTCTACACGGGTCACAGTTATTGGTTGTAAAAGCCCATACATCCGAATAGATTCTGATAAATCTTGTAACGCATTTTGATCGAAATCTTTACGCGGTTGATATGGATTTGGTTTTATTTTCTCTAAATCTATCCAAAAAATAGAGTCGCTGTAATATTGTGACATATATAACAATCTTAACATATTCTTCGGTAAAAATTTATCTTTTCTTTATGAGAAATTTATGTTTGTTTTGGTATTATTTTCTCATGCAAATAAAAAACCACGAAGACATATTATGTGAATCAATTTATTCTTCAGTAATGGAAAAAATGTCAAATATTTGTCAAGATATTGACAAAGATTATATTATGCAAAAATTGGGAACCCGAGAGTCTTTCCTTAAATCAATATGTTTATTACCGTATTGGTTCTTTAGTTGCTTTGAAAATGAAACAAGTATAGATATTCAAAACGAATTATTTATACTCGGCAAAGCTAATCTTCAAGCCTGGATAGCCTATACTTTATATGACTATATTCGTGATGGAAAAATAGAAAAAGAAAAAATAAATGTTTGTTTATCTATTGCTAACATATTTTATCAAAAATCAATCAAAGATTTTTATACTGTTATAGATAACCAAACTGATAAAATACATATTATAAATAATTTATTAAATACAATAGATAATCATTATTTGGATAATAGGGTTATCAAAGATATTCATTATCATTTTAAGTATATGTGTGATAGTTCATACAAAAAATCAATTGGTGCATCAATTGTAGCTTTAATCATTACATGGCTTTTAGGTAACAAAACAGACAGTACCAATCATGTTGAAACATTTGAGTTCTTTAAAAACTACTTTAATGCGAGACAATTGTCAGATGACGAAGACGATATGGTTGATGATATGTTGCATAATATTTATACTCCTGCTACTTTTCTGATGAGAGCTCAATATGGCAGTGATTATATCCATACTATGATGAGATCTCGGATCGATATGAGTATGCGGTTAGCGTTAGAAAATTTAAGAAATTTGTCTTTTTTTGATTATGAAAAATTTATGGAATTATACGTAAAAGAGTGCTAATATCTATATATGTCATTACTATTTATAGGTATCTTTGCATTTCTATCAACCTTGTTTGGTGGGTATATCGCTTTTAAATACAAAAGATTTATACACATATTTTCAGGTTTAACTGCAGGCACATTGTTGGCTTTGATTTTTATAGAAATAATTCCTGAAGTTATAAAACTAAATAATTCAACTTATATTCTCCTTACAGTGATTTTTGGTTTTATTTTCTTTCATATTTTAGAAAAAATATTCTCATTACATCACCATCATGGTGAAAAGCATGATCATGATCATCACGATCATATTTCATCAAAAAAAATTGCTACTTGGGCACTTATACTTCATTCTCTTTTTGATGGAATTGCAATCGGTCTAGCCTACAATATTTCACCTGCGTTTGGACTTGTAGTTGCCATCGGAGTAATCGCTCATGATTTTTCAGATGGATTCAATACCGTGAGTTTAAGTAATTCAAAAAGATTATTATGTGCCGATGCTATTGCCCCAATACTTGGAATTATTATTGGTTCATACTTTACATTTCCAGATACTATTATGAGTATATTATTTGGCTTGTTTGCTGGTGTGTTGTTGTATGTTTCTACATCTGACATTTTGCCTGAGGCACATTGTGATAATAAAAAACACATGACTCAAAATCTTTTAGCCATGCTTGCTGGTGTGTTGTATATTGTTTTTGTGGTTTCGTTGAAATAATGTTAATAAAAAAATAGGCAAGTGGTGTCCCCCTGGATCACCACTTGCCTTAATCAATCTCCGATCTTGGATATGAAAGAGCGACGCTGCTTATTTAACCCCCCGGAAAAAAAAGTACATCAACACTTTCAACAATTTAAATATTATACCTTAGAAAAATAAAGTCAAGTGGATTATACACAACATATATACTACAATTTAAGAATGATTCAATTTATACAAAAAAATGCTATATATATCATACTTCTACAGGTTATTGTTGCCATAGCAGGAAGTCTATATTTTTCAGATTTTAAAGGGTTTGAGCCTTGTGTACTATGCTGGTATCAAAGAATATTTATGTATTCACTTTTGCCCATCATAATAATCGCTTTATTAAAAAAAGAAAAAAAGATTTATCACTACACCTTACCTATGGCAGTGCTTGGAATTATAGTATCGATATATCATAACTTGCTTTATACAGGTATTATCAAAAATGAAGGTTTTTGCAGTTCTGGCATATCATGTACAAGTAAGTATGTGGAATACTTTGGATTTGTAACTATTCCTTTCCTGGCACTTGTTGGTTTTACAGTAATTATCATTTTATCAATCATTAGTAGAAATTATATAAATAAACAAAATTCATAATATGAAAACAGAAACAAAAGTAATAATCGGAATATCATTATTTACCATCCTTATTTTTATAGGTGGTATTTATATGTTTAATGGAAAAGTAGCAAGTCAACAAGCAAATGGAGATTATTCTAAGTATATTGAGACCGGCTTGAGTTTAGATATAGCAAAATTAAACCGACCTGAAAATCCAAAGATTGCAGGTCCAACTATGGGCACATCTACTGCCTCTTCTAGTCCTATTCATATAACAGAATTCTTAGATTATGAATGTCCTGCATGTGCATTACAAGGTGAGGCGTTGACTAAACAACTTTTGGCTAAATACGGTAGTCGTATAACTATTACCAGAAAGATATTCCCTATCCATGGACAGCCTTCTATCGATGTAGGACGTATTGTATTAGCTTCACAAATATTTGGGGGTGAGGTCTATCAAAACCTACATATGAAAGTTTTTGAAACTCAAGGCAAATGGGAAATTCTGGGTAAGAAAGATAGAGATGAATTCATTAAAAAATTGATTGTTGATTTGGGGGTAGATTACGATAAGTTATATGCAGAATCCATAAATAAAAAATATGACGATCAAATAGCAAAAGATAAACAAGATGCAAGTGATTTAGGTATAAAAGCAACTCCTTCGTTTATTATTGAAAATCATACTCGTATTACAGGAGGTCTTCCACTTGAGACTGTTGTGAAATATATTGACATTAAGTAGCTTTGGGTGTTATAAATAAATTCAGAAAGGATGCAGTATGATATCAAGAACATTACCAAAAGATTACCGATCTTGGGCCGAGTACAATACATATCTCGAAAACTTTTTCCGAAACTTAAGGGAAAAATTGAATCAAGATATTGAATACAGAAACCCTTCCACTTCTACTAAAACAAAATCAGAAACTTATCCTAAAACTCACCTCGGTGTTTATCTTGAGGATTAAAAAAAGGGGCCCATCTAATGGGTCCCGATTTTTTTAGTCATTATATTGACTAAGCTCCTTTTATAGAACGATATATCGCCACAATATCCTGCCACACCAATATCAACATCTCTTTTGTATAACCAATAAACTCCTTAACCCAGCCTTTCGCCAAAAAACCATTGATATCTATATTTAAAAAACGTAATAAGATTAATGCCACTAAGATAATAACAATTAATTCTAAAAATCCTCCTTGCGCGCCATTTTTTGCCTTGGCAAAATAGAAGTGCGCTTGTGGTAACTTGTTTTGCCTTGGCAAAATAGAAGTACCTTTGTGGTGTTGATTTTTATGATTATTTTTCATCATATATAAAAGTATTATACCATAGGGCAGCCATTAATAAAGTAAAGATTCGACGAGCGATAAATTTATCATTTAAGTTTGATTTTGTAAATAATTGATTTATGTATTCAATATTACAAATCTCTTGAATCAACTTATTTTCTAAAATAAGACTCTGTACTTTTTCACTATCCTTCTTAAGCCAGATATGCCAAGGAGTTGGAAAACCAAGTTTCGGTCTTTTATTTGTTTTTGCTGGCATATCTTGAGCGAAGGCGTCTCTTAAGATAAATTTTGTGGTCCCATTTTTATATTTCCAGGCATCAATAAGTCCAGTAGCAACATCAGAAACTTTTGTATCAAGAAATGGTACTCGAAGCTCAAGAGAATTAGCCATTGTCATTTTATCAGCTTTTTGTAAAATATCCCCCCTCATCCAGTTGTGAATATCAACAAATTGCATATATTCTGATTCCGAAAGTTTTGATACATCTTGATCTTGTAGATCAAGGGTTGATGTCAAGTCTTGACGCATATAGTTTTTGAAAAGTTTTTCTTTTTCTTTTTCTTTGAAAATGTTGGCATTGCCGATATAACGAGACCTGACTGATGTAAGTGCCCGATTTAAATATGAAACTCCTGGAAATCTCACAAAAACCGGAAATTGTATAACAGTAAAATTTACAATACCCAGCAACGGATATAAAAATATAGTTTTAAACCATTGCGGCTGTCGGCTTATAAGTTGTATATATTTGTTGTGAGGCTCTTGATAAATACCATACCCTCCAAATAATTCATCTGCTCCTTCGCCGGACATGACAACCTTTACATCTTTTACCACTTCTTTTGACAACAAAAAAAGAGATATTGCTGAAGGATCAGCTATTGGCTCATCAAAATGCCAGATGCATTTTTTTAATGATTCGAAATAGTCTTCAAAAGTAACGGTAATTTCTGTGTGGTCAGATTTTATAAATTTAGCAAACTCTTTAACATCTTTTATTTCTGAATCCAAATCTTTAAAACCTATTGTATATGTTTTAAGATTCTTACCCTGCTCTTTCATTATTCTTTGTGCAAGTAGTGCAATAATTGATGAGTCTACTCCAGAAGACAAGAATGATGCAACAGGTACGTCAGCTATCATATGGTGTCGAACAGAATCGTGTAAAGCTTTTTTGACATTTATCTTCGATGTTTCGTAATCAGTATCTCTTTCTTCCTTAAAATTCCATTGCCAATATTTTTCTATTGAGTATCCCCCAGTTGTAAGATCGATAGTGAGTGAGTGCCCAGGTGCCAGCTTAAATATATTTTTAAAAAATGTTTCAGCATTTGGATTGTATTGAAAAGAAACATAATCATAAATGAATGAAGTGTTTACTTCTCTTTTGATATTTTTGTCGACGAGAATTGATTTTATCTCAGATGCAAAACTTGTTATTTTATTATTTTCTAAATGATAATATAATGGCTTAATTCCAAAATGATCTCGAACAATAAATAATTTATTTTTTCTTTTATCATGTATTGAGAAAGCAAACATTCCACGAAGTTTTTTAGGGAGTTCTGTTCCCCATTCTTCATACCCATGAACTAAAACCTCAGTATCAGAGTGAGTTTTAAAAATGTGGTTTTTATTTTCAAGTTCTTTTCGGAGTTCGAGATGGTTGTAGATCTCACCGTTGAATACCACTGTAACGGTTTGGTCTTCGTTTGAGATAGGTTGCTTTCCAGCCGCGATGTCAATAATAGAAAGTCGACGCATACCCATAGAAAATCCTTCAGCAAAAAACATTCCTTCGTCATCTGGTCCGCGATGAATGATGCAGTCAAGAGACTTCTTGAGGAGGTCCCGGTCTTGTATCATTTTATAGTTTATGAATCCAGATATTCCACACATATACAGGCTATTTTAGCATGTTTTTAAAGGTTATTTTCTGTTGACAATATGGCAAATAATATGTAAATTTAACAAATCAACCGTTATGGTTGTGCTTCGCGAGTCAGGTGACGCACGATGCTTGAGAGAACATTATAACCAATAGAAAATGACGTTATGTCAGAAGAACAAAAATTGAGAGCGTGGACCATTACTGATGGTCCTCCGTATGAAAAATTCGTTGTAAGATCAAATGTACTTGCACCAGATGGCGAGAGACATTCAGTTGTTTTTGAAATCGAACGAGATCAAGAAAGCGACAAAAAACCGATGGTGGTAAACATTACTGGTCTGACAAGGCACCCAGCAGATATTTATGGGGGAATTTTCTTCTTTACCGGTGAATATTTGGATGAAGGGCAAGGGCCTGAAAGTAAGAGAATGTACCTTATTGGATCTTACAGTCCAAATAGGAGAAGGGGTTACTTTCACATCCTTACAAAAGGTGAAATCCTTCAAAATCAACTTGCCTCCTTGATGTTCGGCTTTACAATGCAACAACCTTCGTAAATTTCCATCCGTCGCCTTACCCAGGGCGGCGGTAATTTATTACATCATATGTAATATAAATCAATTTCAAACGTATTATTATATGTCTGAATAATTAATAAATGGGGGTGCGGAATCTTACACAGGACAATACTAACTTTACGCAGTGGTGTGCATACCCTTGATAAAGCTCTTGGAAGCGATCGAAATGCAACGAAACCGAGTTGTCCATCCCCATTTGTTAATTATTTGACAACAAAATATATTTTGATAAAATAAACTACGTAATCTGAAGGACAGAAAATAACCAATCGGCTTGCTGCGGACATAGCTTTACAGCTTTGTACTTATGGATGAAATACACTCATTGGTTTAAATCGATGAACGCGCCGTCATCCCAGATTATATCTAAATTCACTACTCATTACTGGGTAGTGTTTTTAGTTTTCTTATAATGCATCGTGACTATTTCAAAATGACCACCGACTAATTCCAAAACTATCCTAACTGAAGGTCTAATAGGATGTAAAAAATCTTTGGTATAATAAAGTCTTTTATCAATCTTTTGAAAAAATTCACAGTTGTGTAAAGTATTTTCTATGTTATCTATAATAAAATATAGTCGTTCCAAAATGTAGCCTTCATTATAAGTAACCAATTCTTCCGATCGACTTTCTACAAAATGTTTTAATGCTCTCTTGGAAATATATACTCTCTTACCTTCCAAATCACAGGCAAATATCAATTCTAAAAAATCAGCAATCAATTCGCCTTTAGGTAGATGAAAGTATTCATCTATTAGATTTTTAATTGTGGTTATATTTTTGGTGATTCAAAAATATTACCAAAGACTATATAAAGTTCTCATAAAGAAACGATAAAAAACTGACCACGGAATTACCTTTAGTCAGCTTTTTATTCTATGATTTATAAATATTATTTACTCCTTAACCTCCGCATCCTTCACTTCACCTTCAGGAGATGTTCCTTCCTCTGGTTGTGCACCCCCTGTCGCACCAGCTGCATTCTCAGGATTTGCTTTTGAAATCTCATCGTGAACTTTTGCTAATTCCATTGATAATGCATCTGTATCAGTTTTTATCATATTCATATCATCTTTATCTTTTGATAGTCTTAAAGCGCCTATTTTAGTCTCTACAGCGGCTACAAGTTCTGCACTTAACTTATCCTTATTTTCCCTTAAACTCTTCTCTGCTGTGTATATAGCTTGATCTGCAGTGTTTCGTACCTCGATCAACTCTTTCTTTTTCTTATCCTCACCCTCATGAGCTTCAGCTTCTTTTTTCATACGCTCTATATCGTCTTTTGATAAACCTGTTGAGGCTTCTATTCTGATAGTGTTTTCTTTTCCTGAAGCTTTATCTTTCGCTTTTACGTTTAATATACCATTGGCATCAACGTCAAATGTAACTTCAACCTGTGGAATACCCCTTGGTGCTGGTGGAATACCATCAAGAACAAAACGCCCAAGAGATTTGTTGTCACCTGCCATTGCCCTTTCCCCTTGAACAACATGAATCTCAGTTGATGTTTGATTATCGGCAGCAGTTGAGAATACTTGAGAACGAGATGTTGGAATAGTTGTATTTCTTTCAATAAGATGAGTTGCAACTCCTCCCATAGTTTCAATACCAAGAGAAAGTGGAATAACATCAAGCAAAAGTATATCTTTTACATCACCACCTAGGATTCCTCCTTGAACAGCAGCACCAAGTGCTACCACTTCATCAGGGTTGATAGATTGATTTGGCTCTCGTCCAAATAATTCTTTAACTGCCTCTTTAATCTTTGGCATACGAGTTTGTCCACCAACCATAATCACCTCTTGAATATCAGCAATCTTGTAAGGTGAGGCCTCGATCGCTCTTTTTGTGATTTGTATAGCACGAGTGATGAACTCGTCGGCAATCTCTTCAAGTTTTGCTCGACTCATTTTGAGTACAAGGTGTTTTGGCCCAGATGCATCAGATGTAATGAAAGGAATATTGATCTCTGTGTCCACAGCTGATGATAATTCTATCTTTGCCTTCTCTGCCGCCTCATCTAGACGTTGCAATGCTAATGCATCACTTCGAACATCGATACCTGATTCCTTTTTAAATTCATCTGCAATCCAGTGAATGATCTTTTGATCTATGTCTTTACCACCCAAGTGTGCATCTCCATCAGTTGATTTTACTTCAACGATGTCAGCTCCAACTTCAAGAATAGAAATATCAAATGTTCCACCTCCAAAATCAAACACAGCAATCTTCTCATCTGCCTTTTTATTAAATCCATATGCAAGTGCGGCTGCAGTCGGCTCGTTGATGATTCTTTTCACATCAAGTCCTGCAATACGACCAGCGTCTTTTGTTGCCTGTCTTTGTGCATCATTGAAATAGGCAGGTACAGTGATAACTGCTTCTGTGATCTTCTCACCGATTCTTGCTTCTGCGTCATTTTTCAACTTTGTTAAAATCATCGCAGAAACCTCTTCCGGCGTATATGTCTTTTCAGCCATCATAATACCTACTCCATTTGTATCAGTTTTTACGATCTCAAACGGAACAGTGCCTTTATCTTTTTGAACATTGTTCTCGTCAAAAGAGTGACCAATAAATCTTTTGATACCGAACACAGTATTTTTAGGGTTTGTTACACCTTGTCTTTTTGCCAATAGTCCAACAAGTCTTTCACCTGTTTTAGATATAGCAACAATAGACGGTGTTGTACGAGCACCCTCTGCATTTTCTAATATTTTTGGCTCACCTACCTCCATGATAGCGACAGCTGAGTTTGTTGTTCCTAAATCGATTCCTAGTATTTTTGCCATAATTTATATATATTTTTTAGTTATTTATTAATAATTGATAATGATTAATAATGTTTGTACTCTCCATTATACACTAGCTGTCAAGTCAGAAAGTTTATAGCTCAGCATGGAATACTTTCACCAATGCCACCCTTATCACCTTATCATGCAACTTATATCCTTTTTGCATAATCATTGAAACAGTGTGATCTTTTTCCTTTTCTGTCGTAACATCTTGTCCCAACGCTTCGTAAATATTTGGATCAAATTGATCTCCAACTGTTCCATACGACTCAACGCCGACTTTTTTGAGTGCTCCGTATACTTTGTCTATGATGGCTTCAATTCCCTTGCGCCAAGCCTCGTCCACTGCAGTCCAGGTTGGTTGTGCTTTTGCTTGTTCGTAGCCATCGATGATTGGTAGAAGGTCGCCGATAAGCATTTGGTTAGAATATTTAATAATCTCCTGCTTTGCATCTTCGTCTCGCTTTCTGGCATTGATGAATTCTGCCTTATCCTTTTGCCAGTTTGTCAGCATGTCCGTCCTCTCTTGCTTAGCAAGTTTTAACTCATCCTTAAGCTTTTTAAGGGCTGCTTTAGGGTTTTCTGATTCGTCTTCAGATATGATGTCATCTTCGTCTGGAAGATCGTCATGATGTTCGATTTCTGGCTTTATATTGTGTACCAGAGGCTTTATTTTAATATCAAGATCTGTGTCAAGTTCGGTGTCAAGATCTATTTTTATTTCGTCATTTGCATCAGTATTCATGAGTCTATTATATACTAAAAA
>JACMMR010000004.1 GCA_014378965.1 Candidatus Parcubacteria bacterium
AAGTCAAGTTTTTAACTCTACCCATTCTTCATCATTTTCAAAAACACTTCATGCGATATAGAAACCTTACCTCGTTCTGCCATTTTCTTCTTTCCTTTCTTTTGCTTTTCTAATAGCTTCATTTTACGAGTAATGTCTCCTCCATACAAATATCCTGTCACATCCTTTCGCATAGCTGACAACGTTCTCGACGCAATAATACGACCATTTGATTTTGCCTGAATCTTAGTGGTAAACATTTGCTTTGGTAATACACCCTCAAGTTTTTCAACCGCCTTTGTCGCCTCTTCATCCAATCTTCGTTGAGCAACTACTCTTGTAAATGCTTCAATTACTTCTTCTGCAACGAGTATGTCCATTCTTGTAACATCAGCATCTTTCATTTCAAAAAATTCATATGACAAAGAACCATATCCAGAAGTTACACTTTTTAATTCATCAAAAAAGTTTCTCATAAGTTCACGTAATGGCATCAAGATTGTAAGTGACAATCTGTCATCACCGAAATTTTCAGTTTCAATCAAATCACCTTCATGATCATATAAAAGTTGATAAATATTTCCAGAATATTTTCCTGGTGAAATAATTTTTACAACAATCCACGGCTCACGAACCTTTGTATAAAATCCATGTTCTGGAAATAATGAAGGTGAATAGACCATTTTCACTTCTCCACTTTTCAAAGTTACTTCATATGTAATACTTGGGCTGGCAATAATGAGTTGTAGGTTATATTCTCTTTTTAATCTTTCTGTAATAATTTCCAAATGTAATAATCCTAAGAAACCACAACGAAACCCTCTGCCCATAGTTCCTGATGATTCTTCTTCATACGAATATGAGGAGTCTGACAAAGATAATTTTCCAAGTGATTGTTTCAACGATTCAAAGTTATCTGCATCTTCTGGGAAAATAGATGCCCATACCACAGGTGATGGCTTCATATATCCTGGCAAAGCAGGTAGAGGCCTTCGAAAGCTTGTTATAGTGTCTCCAACCGTTGCAATACCAGATCGTTTGATACCAGTTACTATATACCCAATACAGCCCGCAGTTAGAACGTCGACAGGTCTTTCTTCTGGTGCAAATATTCCAACTTCAAGCACAAAGAATTTTTCATCTGCTTGAGAAAATATTAATTCATCACCTTTTTTAATTTCTCCATCCACCACACGAATATAAACGATTACACCTTTATGATTTGAATATTGAAAATCGAAAATCAAACCTCTGGGATCTTTTGTTTGTGATTCTGATTTTGATGGGGGGATGATTTCAATAATTGCATCCAATAATTCTTTGACACCAGCTCCAGTTTTTCCTGAACTTTCAAGTATTGTACTTTCATCACAACCTAAAAGAATAGATACTTCTTTTTTAATATCAGCAATCCGAGCCAGAGGTGAATCCGACTTTGACAATACAGGAATAATAACAAGTCCCGCTTCTTTCGCTGCGTTTAGTGTGGTTAATGTTTGCGCTTGTACTCCTTGAGTTGCATCAACCAAAAGAAGACATCCTTCTACCGCTTTCAGAGCACGTGATACTTCATATGAAAAATCAATATGACCCGGAGTGTCAATAAGATTTAATACATACCCTTTATACTCCATACGAACAGGTCGCATCTTGATTGTAATACCTTTTTCTTTTTCAAGCTCCATGTCGTCCAAAACTTGATTGGTCATTTTTCTCTTCTCAACCGTTTGAGTTAGTTCAAGCATACGATCGGCTAGCGTCGATTTACCATGGTCTATATGAGCTATAATACTAAAGTTTCTTATCTGCATTGTGCCAATAGTACCTTATTTTTATTGATTTTACTAGGTCAAATTTTGACAAGTTTTGTGAAATATTATATCGTTGAGATAGTACCCAAACGAACATGAAAAACACATCACCTGCAAAGAAAATTGCCGGGAAAAGAAGATGGTATTTCCGGCATAAAAACGTCACACTTAAAACCGTTCTAAAAGGAATCAGCTTTTACCCAAATCCATGGCACTATGCTGGAAATCCAAAGAGTTGCAAGATCCATGTTACTCGAGCAAACGTCTGTGAAATTGAGGCTGTATCTGTAAATCGAACATGCAGCTCCATTGTTAAACTCACAATCTTGGACATGTACATCCTGTCTCGGTGGCTCAACTTGGGTCTAATAAACTTCAGTCGATTTAGCGGATACAAAATGTTCGCCTTCAACACCCCTTTGGTGAAGTCAGCAGAAGTGCAAGACATTGATAATTATCACTTCCTGTGCCTTGAGCAGGATCCAGAATATCCCCAATACTGGCACTTACATGTCAGATCTCGAACTTATATTGGTTCTCGGTCAGATTCACACATGGTGCTTTGCTTACACGTAAAGTACTCGTAACACAACAGGCGGACCCTTCACCAGGATCCGCCTCGTTTTTTTACTCATAAAGTATGCTAGATTATACTCATGACAAAAGTTGTATTAACAATTGGACTTCCTGGATCAGGAAAAACGACATACGCTAAAAAATACGCAGGTGAAAATGGATTTGACTATATTTCAACTGACGAAATTAGATATGATAGATTTATAAACGAATTTGGTGATGGTGAAGAGCAATCTGAAACGTGGAGAGAGGTACGACTTCGCATTGCACAATCTTTAAAAAGTGGAAAATCTGTTTTACTTGATTCAACTATGATCAGCGAAAGAAACAGAACTAATCTTATTAATTATGCAAAATCAATTGACGAAAATGCAGAAATAGCAGCCATATATTTTAATACCGCTCTCGAGATCTGCATCGAAAGAAATTCAAAAAGAGAAAAACCTGTGCCCAAGGAGGTTGTAGAAAAAATGTCTGAACATTTGAAAGTACCGTCAAAAAGCGAAGGGTTCACAGAAATACTCGAGCTCGATGAAAACTTTAATCCAGCCGGAGAAATTACCGAAGAATTTAATCCACCAATAAGCTAACATGAATAAAAAAATATATTTTATACGCCATGCAAAAAGCATAGGCAATGTAGAGTGGGACCTGCACCAAAAAGATGATTCCCCTCTTCATGATTCAGGAAAAAGGGAATCACAGCAAGTATTAAGAAGATTAAAGAAAATTCCTTTTGATATGGTTATTTCTAGTGATCTTAAAAGATGCAAAGAAACCACAGAAATAATTATGGGTAGAAACAAAAAGAATATTAGATATAATGAGCTATTCAGAGAAATCGGTCAGGAAGAATCTTTTATCAATTTTAAAAAGAGAGTTCTCAAGGTAAAGAAATATATTGAATCAATCGAAAAAGAAAAGATATTGATCGTTACACATTCCCAATTTATGAAGATGTTTTTGGCTAATATCCTCGATCCCAAATTAACAGAAAAGAATTATAAAAAGATTCATGATTTTTTCAGGGTTGTTAATACAGGTATTTCAGTTTTCAACTGTAACTCTGAAGGTCAATTCAAAGGCTGGCAATTACGATCATGGAATGAACATGGTCATTTGGAATAATTACTCAACCACTCCATCCTTCATCTCTATCACCCTGTCAGCCGTTTTGGCATATTCTGCCTCGTGAGTCACCATGACTATTGTTTGCCCCTTCGCATGAATTTCTTTAAAAATTTTCAAAACTAAAAGTGATGATTCAGTGTCCAAGTTCGCTGTAGGTTCATCAGCAAAAAGTATTGTAGGGTTATGTGCGAGTGCTCTGGCTATCGAAACTCTTTGTTGTTGACCACCAGATAACTTTGCTGGAATGTTTCCATATTTTCCTTGAAGACCAACTTGATCCAACACCTCAACCGCTCTTTTATATGCCTCATCTTTGGTATATCCTTGCATCAATAATGGCAGTGCGACATTTTCCATTGAAGTAAGATCCGGAAGAAGTGCATAGTCTTGAAACACGTATCCTAATTTGTTTAAACGAAAATTAATTCTTTCATCTTCACTTAAATCTTGAATGTTTATATTATCAATTACTATCTCTCCAGAAGTTGGAGTATCAAGCAAACTTATTTGATATAAAAGTGTTGATTTACCGGCTCCTGAACGTCCCATGATCGCAACAAACTCCCCTCTCTCAATATGCATTTCAACACCTTTTAATACTGTAGTTACCTTATCGCCATCAGTAAATGATTTTGTTAAATTTTTAGTTGTTATGATTGAATCTTTCATATGTTTTTTTTATTATCTTCCTAATATCGAATCTAATGTATTTTTTTTCACAATCATTCTTGCAGGAATGTATCCAGCTATAATCGTGGTAAGAAAGAGAGCTAGTACTCTCCACATAGTTCCTCCAATTGGTGCATACAATATTCCATCTGAAAATGGAAAATTGATAGGATGTGCATCGATGAACGGAACTAAAAATCCATAGAGAACAAGCATACCAAGAGCTGCACCAACGATTGCATAAAATGCAGATTGCATGATATATGAATACTCAATTGATTTTGAAGATATACCAATCCCCTTTAATATTCCAATAAATTTACGACGTGTGAGCGTATTTACAAATATTACAATAAATACTGTGATCGATGCTACAACCAAACCAATAGAACCCATAAGAGTTCCCAAAAGTCCAAATAAGCTTTTTAAATCTTTTAAGAATTTTGGTTGAGCCTCGGTGGCAGTTTGGATTTTTGCATCATAGTCATATCCGTTTGCCGACAAAATTTCTTTTATTCGAAGCGCATCTAATTCAGTTGATCCTGGTGTCATTTTAACAGCAATCTCTGAAACATTTGTATCACTTCTTCCAATTAATTTTCTCAATTCTGACTCAGTCATAATAACTCGCGCATCTATGTTATCTATTTTAGATTTCATAAATCCACGAATATATACTTCTTTACTACTTTTTCCTACAGTTAATTTGAGTTTGTCGCCAACTTTAACATTTTGTAGTTGAGTAAATCCAACCGCATCTATAGGAGTTAGTTCGTGTACCAAAAAAGCACCTACTAGAACTCCGTCTTTATCATTGTCGTCTAAATATGATCCATCAACAACATATTTTGATAATCCAGTAGCCTTGTCTTCACTTGAAGGTACGATTCCTGATATTGTACCTTGAGCCTTATTGGGAGTTTCTTCTACTTTTAAAATCCTTCTGTAGTCTGCCTGAATACTTCCTCCGGCCAATACCCTTGGTACCACATCGGTTACATTTGGTAAATTTTTTAAAACATTTTCTATCTCTCCACTATTTTCAATAATTGATTTTTGGGTCAAGTTTGAAATAATAACTTTTCCGGTATATCTCTCTTCTGATGCTTGAATAGAACTTTGAATAAGTCCAACCAAAATTCCATTCACTACAACTAAGTTTAAAAATGTGAGCATCATGACAATCACAATCAAAGATGTTGTCCAAATACTGGCATGCTTTAATTGCCTATAAGCCAGAAAATATCCAATTTTAACATTGTGTATTTTTTTATTTGTTTTTTTATTTTTAAAATTATTTCTTTCCATAAATAATAGTCTGATTATTTTCTAATCCTGAAATTATTTCTATGTCACCATTATTATTTATTTCCCCAGTTTTTATTTCTACTGCTTTTATATTTTTCATTTTTTTAAAATTCTTCGCACAAGAATTATTAACTACACAAGAATCATCAGTGAGTATATACACTTTCTTTATTCCTTTTAAGAGAATCACCGCCGCTTGAGGAATAGAGATAATATTGGGTCTCCTATCTGTCTCAATATCAATGTTTGCAGTCATACCGCTTTTTACGCGTTCATCTTTTTGTAAAAATTGAATTTTTGTTCTATATGTTGAAACTCCGTCTTTTATTGTTTCGGCCGGATCGATTGTGATAATCATTCCTTCAAAAAACACATCACGACCATAGGCATCTAGTGAAATCTTAGTTTTCTGATCAACTTTAAGTTTTGCTATATCGTTTTCAGATACGTAGGTTTCTATTTGGTATTCTCCATCATTCAACAGACTTATAACAGGAGTATTTGGTGATGATATTTCCCCCTCCTTCACCTCAACTTTTGTTATTACGCCATCAAATGGTGCAGTGATAAGGGTTTTAGTAATAATCGCCCGGGCACTATTTATACTTGCTTGTGCACTTTGTAAGTCAGCTCGTTGAATATCAACTTGAGTTTCAGTTCCACCAGACATTTTTAATTTTAAATTATTTTGCGCTCTTATAAGAAGATTTTGAATATTTTTATATGTAATTTGTGCTTGATTAAAACTGTTGTTAGCTGTTGAAAAAATTGTACGTGCAAGTGCAACATCGGTTTTATTTGATTGAACCGTTGCATAATTAGCATCGGTTGAAACTGATTTTTCAGCTGCAATAGACATTGCTGTATTGATATCATTTATAAAGTTTTGAACTTGAACAATGTATATTTTTACTTCTTCTATATTACTAATATTAAATTTTCCATTCCATTTTACAAACGTCTCAGTTAGTTTTAATCTATCATCAGATAACTGTTGTTTTGAATTTTGATTTTGATCCACAGAATAATTAAATTGCGGATTTACACTTCTAGGATTGGTAAATACATTGTCTATTTTAAAACGAATGGCCTCATCAGCTTTATTGTATATATTTTGTAGTTCCGCTTCAAGAACCTGTCTTGATAAATCAAGATCATTTTGTGCACCGGTTAGGTCTCCTTGAACAACTGCAATTTCTTCAGGTCGTGATCCATTTTGAGTATCTCGAAGTCGAGCACTCTGAGCAGATGCTAATGCATAACTTTTTTGAAGATTAGAAACAGCATCGCCATTTTGCAATGAAGCTATTACTTGTCCTTTTCGTACCCTATCACCAACTTTAAAATTTACCCTGTTGATGCGGCCCGATGTCTCAAAACCCATATCAACATTTTTTGCTGCTATAACCTTTCCTGTGAGTGATACATTTTGAACAAATTCTTTGGCTTCAACCTTATATGTTGATACGTCTGTTGACTTATTACCCCCAAAAAGAGTTATCAGTATAGCAATAAGAATAAGAGCTGCTGGGATCCAAACTCTTTTTTTCTTTTTATTGGTCCATACGTAGGTAGGTGCTGCTTTTATTTTTTTAAAGATATTGCTTGTTTTTTGCATAATTGTTTGCAGTATAACACGTTTTTTAGGGTTTTTGAAGATTTACGAATATACTTTTTATACCTTTTGTAATCAAAAAATTGCGAACTTCGGAATTTTTGAGAGTCTCTTAAATACTTCTGGGGATATAGCTTCCAATTCTTTAAGTGGTGTGGGCTCTATAATTTGTTCAATGACTAAGCCAGCTGCATGAATTTCTTTTGAAATTTCACTGAAAGATTTTCTCCATGTGTTCACACTGTCTTTTCCTAATGCATTCATAACTTTAAAATCAGTCATGTAATCTCCAATTACAGAAACTTGTCTTGTGTTTTTATTTTTTACAACTTCCAACTTGCTAATCCAATTTTCTTCTGTATCAGATCCTCGCATTGCATATGTCACAGGGTGATTACAGGAAAAAATAAAAAATGAATCTGGCTTTAAAACTCTGTACACCTCTTTAAAAACATTTGTCCAATCTTCGATATAATGAATTGCTAAGGATGAATATGCAAAATCAAAATTCAAAACAACAGTTATCTGATGATTGATTGTTGATCTGTTGACATAGGTTGATTGTAACATACGGGTAATGAAATTTAATATTTGTTGACATAGATTGAATTTTTGATAATATAAGTACATAGCAAGTTAGACCCTCGAAAGAAGGACAGCCGCCAGGTGGTCCATGTACAAATTCTTCGAGGGCTTTGCTTTATCTAAATGTAGTATGATTTTTCAAATATTGAAAATAATTTGAATGCCCGTGTTCTAAATATGAAAATACTGTCCAAGAATAAAAATCAGCTATCTGTAAGGATTTTTCATTCTGGTGAGTAGATAAGACCAACTTAATGTTATAAAAACTAAACATCTCTATTAATTTTTGATTGTAATTATTCCTTGTCTCTCTTCTGGCTAAATTTATTAGATTAACACCTAATCCCGAAAAATATATGGCCACATTATTCAATAAGTACTTATATGGATCTTTTTGGTATATTTTTCTTTTATCCAAAAAAAATACTACACTTTTTATATCAACACTATTAATATTATTTATAATTTTAATCCTGACCCTATTAGTTTCCATATAAGCATGTAAAATATTATGTTTATTTTTATCAGGCTTGGATTTAGATACACTTTTTACAATACGTCTCAATACAAAAGGATTGTCCACCATGACTGAAGTAAGTATAAAATATCTTGTTGATTTCTTTGTATATCCTGTGTCTCCACTTTCATCGATGTAAATGTATTTATTTTCCATCAAAAAATTTTACCAAAAGCATGATAAAGAAAAACAAAAGAAATTCTCAAGAAATGCAAAATTTTTCATAAACAAAAAAACACCTATCTCTAGATGTCTTCTGTCTTTTTTATTGCGCCTTCTTCTTCGCCATTTCCCTATCTGTTTTCGTCAAATATTTCTTTCGTAGTCTGACATTGTTTGGAGTGATCTCAAGATATTCATCATCTTGCATTATTTCCAAACCTCTTTCAATACTGATTGTATATGGTGGCACCAATACTATCATGTCGTCAGTTCCAGAAGCACGCATGTTTGTAAGTTGCTTTGCTTTTGTTGGATTAACTTCCATCTCTTCTCCTTTTGATGTGTTACCTACAACCATACCCGCATAAACCTCTGTTTGTGCGATAATGTATAGTACTCCTCGTGTTTGTAAGTTTCCAAGTGCAAAGGTAAGTGCCTTTCCATTTTCCATAGAAACCATAGAACCAACCTCTCTTTTCTCTATAACACCTACATGTTGTCTAAACTCAATAAAACGTGATGAGAGGATACCTTCACCTTTTGTATCAATAGTAAATTGACCTCTGTATCCAAGTAATCCTCTTGTTGGCATTTCAAACACCAATCTTGAGATACCGTTTCTCTCACTCATCTGTGTCATTATACCTTTTCTCTTTCCAAGCTTCTCAATAACAGCACCTGAAAATTCTTGAGGAACGTCAATCACCACTTCTTCAAAAGGTTCGTTCAGTCTGTTGTCAATCATTTTTGTAATAACTTCAGGATTTGAAACTTGTACTTCAAAACCTTCTCTTCGCATTTGTTCAAGAAGAACAGCGATGTGCAGTTCTCCACGACCATATACTTTAAATGTGTCTCCTGTTGCATTATCAAAATCAACTTTCAATCCAACGTTTACTTCAAGTTCTTTTTCTAGTCTGTCTCTGATCTGTCTTGATGTAACATATTTTCCATCTCTTCCTGCAAATGGTGAATTATTAACCAAAAAGTTAAGCGCGATAGTTGGTTCATCAATACCGATAGTTTTCAAGGGTTCAATAGTGGGATCTGAAGTGATAGTTTCTCCGATATAAATATCAGTCAAACCTGCAACCATAACAATATCGCCAACTGAAGCTTTTTCAACTTCGATCTTTGATTGACCAACAAATGAATAAATCTTAATGATCTTTCCTGTTCGTGGGGATTTATCAGCATTTAATATATGCACTGTTTTATTAATCTCCATTGATCCATTCCATACACGACACAATGCCATACGTCCAAGGAAATTGTCATAAGCAAGGTTAAAAGGTTGTGCAACGAAAACATCATCTTCTCTGGATGGTTTTGCTGGAGCAATATGAGAAATGATCATGTCAAATAGCGGGTCAAGATTGACAAATTCTTCTGTCAACTCTTTTTTAGCAACTGCATCTCGTCCGATAGCATACACAACAGGAAAATCCAGCTGTGAATCATGAGCTCCGAGCTCAATAAATAGCTCCAAAATCTCATCATGAACTTTTGCAGGGTCAGCAGCTGGCTTATCTAGCTTGTTCATAATAATAATAGGATTTAATCCAAGTTCTAATGATTTCTTCAAAACAAATCGTGTTTGAGGCATAGGACCTTCTTGAGCATCCACCAACAGCAAAACTGTATCAATAGAACGTAGAACACGTTCAACCTCTGATCCGAAGTCGGCATGACCTGGAGTATCCACGATGTTAATTTTATGACCTTTATATGTTAAAGATGCATTTTTTGCATAAATAGTAATACCTCTTTCTTGTTCGATAGAGTTAGAGTCCATAGATCCTGCATCAGCTTTGATAGCACCTGTATAGTGAAGCATGGCATCAACCAATGTTGTTTTACCGTGGTCCACATGGGCTATAATAGCTATGTTTCGTATATCATTTGAGTTTTCATTAGTCATCGCACCATTTTGACATATTTTTGATAAAATTGCAAAATCTAAGCTTTTGAGCTCATATATACGACCCAGTTCAATACCTATTCATCAAACCCAAAACCTGTATCCTCATCAATCGATTGTAAAAATTCAGCAGAAACAGGTTGTCCTGTTGAAACTTTATTTTTTTGCATATACACATATCCACCAATAGCAACTACTACTAATATTACTACTAATACAATTGTTGTAATTGATCCTTTTTGATTTGTTTTCATGACTATAATTATAGCATCTATTGGCGTCAAATATCAAAAAATGTTTTAATAAAGTTATGAATAATATAAAAAAATCAATCGTATTAACATTGACTTGGGTAATGACTGCTATATTTTTTGGGCTCTATGTTTATTTTACTCGTGGAGCCGAACTTGGTTTTCAATGGTTTTCTGTATATGTTACAGAATATATGCTTTCTATTGATAACCTCTTTATAATGCTTTTAATATTTTCATATTTTAAAGTAGAAGAAAAATATCAACACCGAGTTTTGTTCTATGGAATTGCTGGAGCATTTGTATTTCGGGCGATCTTTATTGGACTTGGATTTGAAATTGTTCAAAGGTTTGAGTGGATATTATATGTATTTGGAGCACTTCTTATTTATACAGGTATTCAGATACTGAAAGAAAAAAATGAGAAAGATAAGAATTTAGATACAAATAAAGTGCTAAAATTTTTAAAGAAAGTTTTACCTATTGCTGATGGACACCACGGGAAAAGTTTTTTTATAAAAATAAATCACAAACTTTATATAACCAATTTGTTTTTATGTTTACTAATGATTGAATTTTCAGATATAATTTTTGCAGTTGATTCTATCCCGGCATCATTTACTATTAGTCAAAGTCGATTTATTATTTTTACGGCAAATGCATTTGCACTACTAGGACTTCGATCATTATTCTTTGTTGTTGAATACATATTGCATAAATTCCATCTCATAACGAAAGCGCTGGCTATTATTTTATTCTTTATTGGTGGGAAAATGTTATTGGGAATTTTTGGGCTTCATATAAGTTCTGCAGTATCCTTAGCTGTTCTTTTTGGGATAATTTTTGCTGCAATAATTCTGTCTCAAATGTTTCCAAAGAAAGAGATGCGGGTGTAGAATATATACAAAATAACCCCTTTCCAAACCCCCACAACTAGTGTATACTCATTACATGTTAACAGTTATTCTAAGCATTCTCCCTTACATACAGATATTCCTCGCTATATTGATGGTAATACTTGTATTGATACAACAAACAGAGTCTGACGCCGGAGGTTCTTTCGGTGGAGGAGCAAACGCAAATTTCCACACACGTCGAGGTGCCGAGAAATTTATTTTTTATCTTACAATAGTGACTTCAATACTATTTGTAGTCTCTGTACTTGTTGATCTATGGAAATAGGTGAAAAATAAACGAATAATTGTTACTAATTATACAAAACCTTGAACTGTAACTCTTTACAGATGCATCGAGGTTAATTAAAATAAAATTAAAACAATGAATCCAAATAACAACAGACCACCTTCAAGGGTATATCACGGAGGTCTAAAGAAAAATTTACCCATACAAAATAACCCAACCCCTGCCCCGAGAGCGGTAAGCACTGCACCTGCACCTCATCGTGCACCTGCCCTAGTCACACGTAGACATGACAATAAATTAAATATGAGCGATACGTTCTCATCCAATGCTGCCGGCGAATTGACTGGTATCAAAATGAAAAAGCCTGGAGCAAAAAGATTTAACATGCCTCGTAACCGACCAAACATTGGTTCTGCAAGTCAGATCAAGCATGGTGTAAAACATAACATCCCTGATGTTGCACCGGACACATTCCGTATTATTCCACTCGGAGGAGTTGAGGAGATCGGTATGAACATGACTGTTTTTGAAAATGAGCACGATATTATTATTATTGATGCTGGTTTCAAATTTAAGGAAGAAGCAACTCCGGGTATCGACTATATTTTACCAAACACAAAATATCTTGAAGAAAGAAAACATAAGATAAGGGCTATGATCGTTACTCACGGTCACTTGGACCACATCGGTGCCCTTCCATATATTATTGAGAAGCTTGGTATGCCACCAATCTATACTCGTAATTTAACATCACTCATGTTAAAAAAACGACAGGCTGAATTTCCTCATGTTCCAGATCTTGATTTTAAAATCATCGAAGGAAATGAAGGTGTAATGATTGGGCAAACTTCTGTAAAATTTTACGGAGTAACTCACTCTATTCCTGACTCTATGGGTATCATCATCGATACTCCATACGGATGGATTACAACACCTGGAGATTTTAAGCTTGACCATATTGATGGAAAGCCAACAGATGAGGAAGAAGAAAACTATAAAGTATTTGATGGTAAAAATGTTCTTCTTTTATTAGGCGAATCAACAAATATCGAAAACCCAGGATTCTCTACACCTGAATCTGTAGTACATGACAACTTAGCTGAGATCGTTAAAAGTAT
>JACMMR010000048.1 GCA_014378965.1 Candidatus Parcubacteria bacterium
ATTCCTTTTTGCAATCGTTCGATATTTGTTACAAAAAGATCATCGCCAACCACTTGAACTTTAGCTCCCATAAGTTTTGTAAACTCTTGATAACCTTCCCAGTCATCTTCTGCAAATCCATCTTCTATTGAAAGGATTGGATATTTTTTACACCAAGTTTTATATAGTTGAACCATTTCTTTTGATGTCATTTTTTTACCTTCTCTCTCTAGATCATACATCCCATCTTTATATAACTCACTTGCTGCCACATCCATTGCGATTCCAACATCTGTTCCAAGTTTATATCCAGCTGTCTTTACTGCTTTAGAAATAATTTCAATCGCCGCTTCGTTAGAGGGTAATGATGGGGCGTATCCACCTTCATCTCCTGTAGTTGTAGTCATACCTTGGTCTTTCAACATCTTCTTTAAGTGATGGAAAATCTCAGCACCCATTCGTAATGCCTCACGAAATGATTTTGCACCAATAGGCATGATCATGAACTCTTGAAAATCTGTTGAGTTTGTTGCATGTTGTCCACCATTTAAAATATTCATCATTGGAAGGGGAAGGGAAATCTTCTTTCCTGTTTTGGCAATAGATGCAAAATACATGTAAAGAGGTTTTTTAAGAGATGATGCGGCCGCATGAGAAAATGCCATTGAAACGCCCAAAATTGCATTTGCTCCCAAATTTGATTTTGTATTTGTACCATCAAGTTTGATCATAGCTTCGTCCAATGATACTTGATCCCAAGTTTTTCCAACCAAGGCTTTTTTTAGTTTTGTATTTACATTTTCCACAGCTTTCAATACACCTTTTCCCAAATATCTTTTTTTATCACCATCTCGAAGTTCGATAGCTTCGTATGAACCAGTAGAAGCACCAGATGGAACTGCAGCTCTACCAAATGATCCATCTTTAAAGAAGACATCAACTTCAACAGTAGGATTACCTCTTGAGTCCAAAATTTCACGGCCTATAATATTTTTTATTGTTAATGACATGTGTTTGTATGTATGAATTTAATTATTTATATAATGACTGATACATGATATCATAGAATCATATGCTTAATAGATTTACACAAAGGCTCTTCGTATGTTTGATTTTGATAATTGGACTTTTTTCAGTGGCTAATGCACGAGCGGCAACCATAACTGATTTTATCGTCCCACGAGGTTTTACGTTTAATAGAAATTTGGTAAAAGGTTCTACAGTCTCACCTGATATATATTATTTGCAAAATATTTTAAATATATCAACCTCTACACGTGTTTCAGAAAAAGACGCCGGGGCCAATGGAAAACTAACATCGTATTTTGGAGATAAAACCGAAAGTGCTCTTACTCGATTTCAACAGACTTTTAGGCAAGATATTGAGTTCGAAAAGGCGATATCAACAACAACAGGTTCAAATCAATATGTTATTAACTCGAGAGTTGTTGACCAATATACCCGAATAGTGTTAAATAAGTTAGTGGTTATTTATAACGATCAACTTGATACTTATAAAAAAGTTATGATTGCAACATCAACTCTTCCGTTTTCTTCAACAACTAAGTTTAAAACGGATGAAGGAAAAAACGATAAAAAATTTGATGTTAAAAAAGGAGGTTTTGAGTATTCACCTCAAGGTTTACTTCTAAAGCTCTTGGGAGGACAAGATTTAGTTGATAAGATTTATAGTTATAGTCCTGTAGGTATGATTGAAGGTGGTGGTCCTGGAGGAGGTGGTGGTTCTGGGAGCGGAGGCTCCGGAGGTGCAGGTGCAGCATCACTTGGTGGAATAGGTGGGGCAGGTGGAGGATCGAGTGCTCAATCTTCCTCTGGTGTGTTTAACTTTGGAGGTAAGACAACAGCAATGATTCAATGCTACTGTAGTTTGAATATTTTACTCTATGTTTTAGATCCTCGGGGAACAACTCTTCCTTTAATATATCAACCAGGTGCTACAGTTTTGTATAAAATGTATACTCCTACAACAGGTGTCAATGTAATGGGGCAATATGTTAGTGGTGGACAATGTCTCATCTATGCTGGTACGGCTTGTACGACTGGTGGTACTCCAATGGGTACTATGATACAACTAGGTACATCATCGCTATAGAATTAAATTGAGAATTATGTCTTTTATTCAAAAATTAAAACAAGGTAAAAAACGACCATTATTTGTATTGGCCCCTATGGCTGATGTAACAGATGTGGCTTTTCGAACAGTCATAGCAGAAGCTGCTTCACCTGATATATTTTGGACCGAATTCGTATCTGCAGATGGACTCATTCGTGCAACTGATGTTGGAAAATATAAACTTAAAAAAGACTTACTATTTGATAAAGAACTACAACGACCTATTATTGTTCAATTATTTTCATCTACATATCAATATATGTATGAAGCAACTAAATTGTGTGTTGAACTTGGATTTAATGGAGTTGATATCAATATGGGTTGCCCAGATAAATCTATTGAAAAACAAAAGTGCGGTGCAGCTATGATAAAAAATCCTGAGTTGGCAGTTGAAGTGATAAAAGCCTGTAAGGATGCTAGAAGAGATTTTGCAGATGAAAATTTTTCAGTATCTGTAAAAACAAGATTGGGATACAATGCTGTTGAATTAGATTCTTGGATTCCACTTTTGTTAGAACAAGAACTAGATTTGATAACTATTCACGCACGTACTCGAAAAGAAATGTCCAAAGTTGAAGCTAACTGGGATCATGTCAAGACCGTTGTCAAGATGAGAGATGATTGGGCAGAAAATAATCCTACAAAAACCATACCGCTTATTTTTGGAAATGGTGATGTTGTTAGTGTTGAAGACGGATTTTCCAAATGTAAAAATTTTAATGCAGATGGATCTATGATAGGTCGTGCTATGTTTGGTAACCCGTGGTTTTTTAAAGATATTGAAAGTAAAGAAAAATTTATTCCTACACGAGAGGATAGAATTAAAACTCTGATCAGACAGGTTGAAGTCTTTGATAAGGAGTTAGGAGATGTAAAATCTTTTGCAGTTATGAAGAAGTTTTTTAAGACGTATATGAATGGTTTTGAGGATGCGAAGGAGATACGGGAGGAGATTATGAGGATGGAGAGTGCGGGAGAGGTGGTGGAGTTTTTCAAAAGAAAAGTCGACACCCGATAAGGGGTGCCGACCGAAGTCAGAGTCTTGTAATGCGAACATTTCGTAAGCCATAATTTCGAAGATGATCGCGAACCATCTTTTCGTTGAAGGAGGCTGTACCAAAGTTATTTATTTTGAGATGGCTTAGTATTAAATTTCTATGATCTTCTTTTGATTCATGTTTTTTCTTGTAGGCAACGCAATAGGTAATTTCCACTGGGATATGATCAACTGTGAGTTTTATATTACGAACAAGATATGTGCATTGAAGTTCTTCCTCTAATTCCTTATTCTCTTTTCGGGATTGAATATAGAGAATTAAAAGTGAGATAAGGGTGAGGATGGCAGCTAGGCAAATAATGATAAGGATTTTGGTAATGTCCATGGTAGTGTGGTTAGTTGACCAAAATACTATATCATATTTTAATATAAAGTCAATTAATAGGGTTGCGTTGCTTAGTAAAATATGATTATATTATAGTCCCGATGCATACTGAAGTGCTCGGATCCCTACAATTAACTAGAACATTATATCCCGATGCCCAGACAACAAATTATCGAAGTAAACTATGAAATGCCTTTTAAAGGAATGCTGGTTCAAGCTGGAGTACCTAAGCATCAAAGAGCCAAGATTTTTGCACAGCTCGAATCTGAAGAACTTTTTTTTGAATTCAAGACGAGACGGTCGTTCGAAATTGAAGATGTCAATTTTAATGAGCCAATACTTTCCAGGAAGGTATCAAGACTTATCCGTGCAGCATCAATCGGTGAGACAGAGTGGAAACCTTTCGATATTGAGCACCTTCTTGCTTATTTTATGAAAAGTCCTGCGAAGTTTAAGTCAGGTTTTGTATTCGCTTCAAAGCGGGTGTATGGAGTTGAAGGTGTCCCTCATATTTTCATGATGGGAACTGACAAAGGTCATGCAGATCTTGAGCTGGTAAAAGATGACCATCCTTGGGCTGCTGTCACCTCCAATTTCCCCAAATACCACAGGCTACCAAAAGCAGTATAACAACTGCAAACCTCCCACCCGGATCCGTCCGGTGTGGGTTGTTTTATTTTTGACATATATTACAATCAAACCATGAACTACTGGCTCATGAAATCAGAAGGAGATTGCTATCCTATCGACCAACTTAAAAAAGACAAAGTATCTTCATGGAGTGGTGTGCGTAATTATCAAGCACGAAACTATATGAAAGAAATGAAGGTTGATGATATGGTTTTATTTTATCATTCAAGTTCAAAACCAATAGGGGTATTTGGATTAGCAAAAGTTGTAAAATTAGCTCACCCTGATTTAACTGCTTTTGATAGGAGGGATGATCATTATGACGATAGGTCAACACAAGAAAAACCAATATGGGAATGTGTTGATGTACAATATGTTTCAACTTTTAAAGAACCGATTACATTAGATGAAATGAAAAGACATCCACAATTAAGTACGATGAAATTATTTCAAAAAGGCTCAAGATTGTCTGTGATTCCAGTGACTGAGAAGGAATACAACTTTATCGTTTCTTTGGTGAAAGTTTAGAATTTCTTTATGAGAAGTTGATGTTGGTTTTGGTACGATTTTTGAATGATAATCGAAAAACCAAAAAAATCTCCATTTATCCATGGACCTATCTTACCTTTAAATAAAAGCGAGGAAATGTATCTGTGGAAAGTGAAAAATATTATTAAATACAAAAGCACACATGAAAACATTGGGTATGTCCCTGGGTGTTTATCAGAAGATAATAAGATTAGACCACTCATTTTATCTCGAAATATATTACATAAAATTCAATATGATCACGGTCATATTTGTCCAGAAAATATGATTATCAATGCACACAGGTGGGATTATATTGTTTCGTATCCATATAACAATGTAGACAAGATTGTACTCGTAAAGAATATAGCGGATAGTTGTAATTATTTTGTATTAGCAGCTAACAGAAATAATGGTTTTTATATTGTAACGCATTTTGAAGTTGAAGCGATGACCAAGAAAAACTTAAAACGCCTCCTCGGTAGAGCTGACGTTTTAAGTAGGGGGCCTTCTATATGCCTATAGTACCGATCCTAGGCTTTTTCAAGTCAACATGAGAAGGTGTCTGCGTCATCGGTAATGTGTGTATTATACCCCCAAGCAAATCAAAGTCAATTATTCATTAGAAAATTTAAAAATATGATAACCGCTGACTATTAATCAGCGGTTATCCGGCCCGAAGGCAAAAGAGGGTTAACCACTTTATATGGATAATAGACTCATTCATTTGAATGTCAAATTGCAGGGTATTTTAGGAATGGTTGTGAAAAGATACTTTATCTTTTCTCTGGGAAAAATTTAGGATTTCTTTATGAGAACTTGAGGGTTGTTTTTGTAAAATCAAATCATGAATAACAAAAATTATGATGAATGGAACATTCTGAAGAAAAAGATAAATTACTATCGTAATTTAAATCATCCTAAAATAAGAGAGATTTGGTGGGTTAATTTGGGTTTAAATATAGGAACCGAGATATATGGAAAGGGTTTAAAATATGTCAGACCTGTCTTAGTTATAAAAGTAAATAATAATAATTTTATTGGATTACCTTTGTCGTCAAAGATCAGAAAGGATCAAGGAAGAATTACTATAAAAACATTTGACAATGTTTATCATTCTGTAATCTTAAATCAAATTAAAGTATTTGATAACAAAAGATTAGTAAATAGAAAATACATCTTATCTAAAAATATGTTTAAGAAAATAATCCGTAGACTTAGAAACATGATAACCGCAAATGGTTAGTTTGCGGTTATAGGCCCGAAGGCTGAGGAGCATAAGCTCAACTCGTACCTACATTGTATCAAATTATCTTTTGCTGTCAAATTTGGTATAATACTCATCATATGTCAGAACACACATCGTTATACCGAAAATATCGACCTTCTAATTTCTCAGAAGTTCTCGGGCAAGATCATATTATTTCAGTACTGCAAAAGGCTATTGAAAGTAAAAATCCCAACCATGCTTATATATTCACAGGTTCAAGAGGTATTGGAAAGACCTCTGTGGCGCGCATATTTGCTCGAGAACTTGGTGTGAGTGAAGCTGATATTTATGAGATAGACTCTGCCTCATATACTGGGGTTGATAATATCAGAGAGCTTATTGAAAGCGCTACTGTGCTACCGATGCAGTCACCATATAAAGTGTATATCCTCGATGAAGTGCACATGCTTTCAAAAAACGCCTTCAATGCATTTCTTAAAGGATTAGAAGAACCACCAAAGCATGTTATCTATATATTAGCGACGACGGAGTTGAACAAACTTCTGGATACGATTATTTCTCGTTGTGAAGTACATAATTTTAAAAAGCCATCTATCGAGATACTTTCTCAAGTTGTCAAGGATGTTGTCAAGAAAGAAGGATTGTCTATTGATGATGAATCGACGAAACTTATTGCGATGAGTGGAGATGAATCGTTTAGAGATACGCTGTCTGTATTACAAAAAGTTATTGCAAGTGTAGATAGTAATAAAATAGAAAACATCGAGCACATTTTAAATATACCGGATGTGAGTTTGATTGATGAAATTATTGAGAAAAATATAAAAGGGGAGACAGTGTTTGAAAATATAGATAAGCTAAAAGAAAATAATGCTGATGGAAAAATAGTGTATGATTTATTTATGGATAGACTGCGAACGAAGCTCCGAGAGGGAAAAGATAAGGAGAAGGTTCTGGTCCTGTTTGGTAAGGCGTTGGAAAATTACCGGCATGTGAGATTTGTGGATGCGTTTTTGGTGTTAGAGGTGGTCTGTGGGTAAAAAATAAAATTTATGAATCAAGAAAAAATACAAATCCCAAATCAAGAAAATATGGAGCAAGATCCACTCCCAATTCTTGAGACAGTTCATAATAGTTTAGAAAGACAACAAAATGAATCTAGTCATGACTATTTAGTCCGTGCGGCTGAATCTATAGCTGAGGTACTTAAAAAAGGTAAAGGTATTTTGTTTGATTCTGCTCGAGTAAAAGAAAGTGATTTATCAAAAGAGATAATTACACAGATAGAAACTGTGATGTTACATGCATCAGAAAAAAAAGAAGAACGGTATGATTCAGCTAAAAATAAACAGACCCTTATAGGGATTGAAAATGCAATAAGTTTTCACGGTAAGACTGGTCTAGAAAGCAGTGAAGATTTTGATAAAACTCAGCGAAGTAGAGGTTTTTTTGAGCAAAAGCCAGGTACAGGAGCGGCTTCTCGAGAGACGTATTGGAATACATTATTTTTTCCATACAATACTGAATCCACGAGAGAGTTTGCAAAACAAGATTTGGATGAAAAGACAATAGTATTATTAGGTGGAGGACGGAGTGAATTAAAACAAGAACTCAGTAAATATGATATACATCCAAAAGAAATTATAAATGTTGACCCATTCGTTGAAGACGTTAAAGAAGGGGCTGATTATGTTGTACATATGAGTGCCTCTGATCACGGTCTGGTTGAAAAATTAAAAGAGAATGGAATTGAAAATGTTGATGAGGTTTGGGCAGAGTATTCTGTTCCAGCATATTTGGAAAATCCAGCTGACATATCACAACTTTTGGAAAATATTGATACCATATTGGCACCAGGTGGATCTGCTCGGATCTGGCCACTTCAAGTTGGAGGAGGAGGGAGTAATGAAGAGATGTCTGTACGTAAGGAGGCGTTTATGGAAAGTTTAAGAAAACTTGATGAAAAAAAATATAATATTGTTACATACAAGTCTGTTGGGAGAGAAGGAATTATTTTAAAAAAATATAATAAGACTAAAGCAGAATTACATCAGGAAATTAAAAAAAATAGAATTGATGAGGTGAGAAGTAGTTTAGAAATATAAAATAATTCTTAAAAAAATAACCACCCGATATGGATGGCCATTTTTTTATTTATTAAAACCCTTACGCAAACAATATCACCGGAATAATAATAGGTCTTTTGGCAGTCTCACGAAATATAAACTTACCCAAAGTATCCGTTACCACATCCTTCACATAATCAAGGTCAGGTTGATTTCTCGTATCGTACACCGCCTTCTCGATCGTAGTGCGAACTGTCGTTCTGATCTCTCTCAACAGTTCTTGTGATTCTCTTAAGTACACAGAACCTCTTGAGATGATGTCCGGTGATTTTATCAATCTTCCTGACATTGGATTCAGCATGGCAACAACCACGAAGATTCCGTCTTCCGCCAATATCTGTCGATCTCTTAGAACCACGTCTTGGATATCTCCAACCGTAAATCCATCAACGATCACAACATTGTCCGGCGCCTTCACAGGAAGCTTCACAAACTTAGTTCCTTTATCTTGGATCTCCAGAATATTACAGTCATCAGGAATGATGATATTTTCTCTTGGCATACCAAGTTGCATTGCAAGATCAGCATGTAGTTTTACATGATAGTGATGACCGTGCATTGGCATAAAGAACTTTGGATTTAGTTTTTTATGTAACCACTCTATCTCTCCTCGGTTAGCGTGACCTGTAGCATGAATAAACACATCAGATGATCTATAGTGAATAATCTTCGCTCCGTTTCGAGCAATATTATCTTTCATTTTCTGTACAGCTTTTTCATTACCTGGAATGATGGATGATGAAAGTAAAACAGTATCTCTTTCATTTATCTGAACATATTTATGTTGTTTTTCAGAAATACGCATAAGTGCTGAATATGCATCTCCTTGTCCTCCAGTTGCCAAGATAACAATCTTGTCCGGCGAATAGTTCACCATATCAGGTGCATTGATCACAGTACTTTTATTTATTTTTAAAAGACCTGCTTGAATCATAATATCGATATTATTTTTAAGTGAACGTCCTTCGATCACCATCTTCTTTCCATTTAGTTCACAGGCTTCAGCAATCTTTGCTATACGGAAAAAATGTGAGGCAAACATTCCAACAATTAGTCTGCCTTTGATACTTTTAACGATCTCAGCTAAGTTGTCATGCACTACAGATTCAGGTGTAGAGAATCCTGGGTTTTCGATGTTTGTTGATTCGCCTAATAAAAGAAGAACATTTTTACCATCAAATACTTTATAGTTTTCTTCTTCTTCGTCTGTTGGCTTTCCATCAACATGGTCCAGTTTAAAGTCTCCAGGAGTTGTGATCCATCCGTATGGAGTGTCGATAATAATACCCATAGAGTCAGGTATAGAGTGAGTAACTCCGTAAAACTTTACAGAAGTTTGCCCAATCATTACACCTTCATTTCCTTCAATAATTTTAAAATCAAGATCTGGAACATGAGGAAATTCAGCCTGTCGTTTTTTTAACATGAGTGATGTTAAATTACGAGTATAGATTGGTGGCATACCAAGCTTCTCAATAATATATGGAAGGGCACCGATGTGG
>JACMMR010000049.1 GCA_014378965.1 Candidatus Parcubacteria bacterium
ATAAAAAAGCCAAATAGCAGTCCATACCAAGTCATTCATGATTCAATGCAACAAGGGTTGGGGAGGTTGAATGTGCGATATGGAACTTCAACTGCAAATAAAATGATGCGTCCTTGGCTACAAGATTTTTCTATCTATGGTGTTGACTATAATCCACCTGAGGTGAAGGCACAGATAAAAGCATTAGACGATTTAGGGGTAAAGAGCTACTTGTTGTGGAATGCATCGAATAGGTATACGAAGGGGGTGATGGAGAAATATTAAAATAAAAAACCATCCAATTAAGGATGGTTTTTATTACAACCTTTTAACCTCATACCTCCTCTCCTCAGTTTCTTTCTCTCCAATCACCACCACACTTTGTATACAATTTTTCTCAGCCATTTTTATATAATCTCCAACCTTTTTCCAGTCATAATTTATCGAAACATTTTTACCGTTTGCTCTCAACTCATTAGCGACACCATCCGCGTACTCTATAACTTTTTCATCATCAGAAAGTATTCCTACCAATACGTCAGTACTACTTACAAACTCAGGTAAAAGATTTCTCGACTCAAGAAAGTTCATCATAGGAACATCACCTATACCAAACCCGATCCCAGAAATATTCACATCATCTTTCACAGTCTCAAATAGATCAATAAGATTTGAATATCGTCCTCCTCCAAACAACGCACGGTTATTTTCTGGATTTGTATCAAAGACTTCAAAGACTATACCAGTATAATAATCAAAACCTCTTACAATATTTTGATCAAATTCTATATTTGGAATACCAACTGCTTTGATTATCTCGTTTATGTATTCCAATTGAACCTTAACTTTCTTGTCACTAATATCTACTATATCTTTATAGTCCTTATCTGTAATCTTTTCATATTCTTTTTTAAATTCTGCATCGGTAATCTTATCTTTCTTATCTGATAATCTTTGGAATGCGAGTGCTTCATTTTCATTAAATTCGTAATAGTTTTCATACACAGAATTTAACAACGTTCTTGAGTTTATTTTGATGGTAAAATCTGAAGGTGTTGCTTTAAAGTTCAGTAAAAGTTGATTAATTAATTTTAAAACCTCGATATCATAAAACTTGTCATTCTTTACATTTAAAATATCAACATTCAATTGCCAAAATTCTCGTAGGCGTCCTCGTTGTGGTCTCTCATATCTAAAACAGTTTGGTATTGAATAATATCGAAGAGGAAAAGATAGTTCTCTTTTTTTAGCTGCAATCATACGTGCTAAGGTTGGTGTCATTTCAGGTCTGAGTGTTACCTCACGATCACCCCGGTCAACAAAAGAGTATGTTTGATTATTAATAATTTCTTCACTGGTCTTAGCTTTATATATTTCTGAATTTTCGAGTAATGAGGCGTTATATTCCTCAAAACCGAAAGATTCCACGGTTTTAGTCCAAGTTTGAAAAATGTATTTTTGAACAAACACATCTTTAGGATAGAAGTCTCTAACACCTTTATAGTTTTCAGTTTTCAGCTTTTTCATATATAGAATATACCATATTTTTTAATATGATATAATAAATATCAATTATGTTAGATGTCATATCTTTTATTAAAGAATACAGTTATATTGGTATATTTATTATTGTATTTCTTGAGTGTGGAATATTCTTTTTGCTACCAGGTGACAGTTTATTATTCGCGGTGGGTATTATGGCTTCGCGTGGGTTTATCTCATTCTACCCAGCTGTATTTTTTATAATTTGTGCAGCGATTTTAGGAGGAAAGGCTGGATATGTTATTGGAAAATATTTTGAGCATGTTTTTGAGAACAAACACTTTAAGAAAATTTTTCCTAAAGATAAGTTAGACCATGTTAAAGACTTCTTTAAAAAGAATGGAGATAAAACTATACTTTTCTGTCGTTTTGTACCGATCGTTCGAACATTTGCACCGATTGTGGCTGGATTTTCAGAGATGAAATTTTCTACTTTTTGGAAATATAATGTATTGGGAGGTATTGTGTGGGGAATTTTAATACCAACTTTGGGGTATTTATTTGGAAATACATTTCCACAACTTGAGCATAATATTGGTTTGATTTCGATACTGATTGTGTTGGTGAGTTTGCTGCCGTTTGGGGTGAAATATATGAAGGGGAGGAGAGTGCGGAGTTTATAATTTCTTCAGTAAAACTTTATCTTTTCTTCGAGTTTAGTTTATGGAGTTTTTGGTGTAATAGGTAGGTGAAAATAGATTACCAAAAAATTAAAAAACTAATAAAAGAATACTATCAACTTGAAAATGGTTTTCATATAAAAAATCAAACGAATCTATTACGAGTATGTGGAAAACCCGAGGTATATATTTCAAGAAGAGCATTAAAGCATTTTATTGAAAGAAGAAAGCCTGAACTTTTAAAAAACTATAATCTTGATGAGTCGATAGAAATATTGATTTCTATTCTATACGCTGCACGGAATGTAATCAAACATCCTGATAGGGAGATTGTTGAGGAAATTCTAAATAAGATTACATACGAAAAAGTTTTTAAAGCTATGCGTAATTTATCTATTCGCATAGTTACAGAAGCGCTATTTGATAAAAGACAAATTAAATTATTACATTTAATAAAAACAAAAATACCACCGTAAGGTGATATTTTTATATATAACTTGGGATGGCGACATTCATCCATAAGTACCCCCTTCGAGGTCCGCAGCGGCCGTTTTTGTAGACAAGTCACTCTTACATAATATCAAACATATTGAATCTGTCAAATTTAGTTTTAAATGATATATCACAAGAGTATTTTAATACATCACATTCTAAAAGGGGGATTTTTCCATTTATATATAATGTAAATACAGAAAACAAAACTTCATCAAATCTCCCACAAAACTTTATCTTTTCTTCAAATATACTTAATCCTCAAAATGTTTTAATTAGTATGTGGAAAAAAACATATATCAAAACGACATACATATATACATATCTTCTCTGATCGAGAAGGCTATTAGTTTG
>JACMMR010000050.1 GCA_014378965.1 Candidatus Parcubacteria bacterium
GGACCAGTATATATTGCCTCAGTTGCATTTCACAATACAATAGATAGCCGTGATAATATATCTGCACAATATATTGCAGAAGAAGTGATTGAGGTTATTAGAAATAAAAGAGATGGTTATATATTAAACCATAATGACAATGGTTGGCTTAATACTATAATTGATACTCTTGGAACCGTTGTTGACTGTAATAATGAAGTAGGAACTATAATCAACAAGTGTGAAATGAATAAAGGTACAACATATACATTTTCGACTTGTACAGAAGGAACATGTCAAAATATCTCATTTGATCCTGACAGTAGTAATGAGGTATATGGTAAAGTTGATATTGACTCAAAATCTAAATTTACAAGAGAGTTTTATTTTCAAACATATAAAAATAGTGATGGTAAATTTAATGAGGGTGAGGTAAAATTGGTTGTAAATATTAATTGGGAGGACAAGGGTAAACCTAAAACTTATTCTTTAACTGAAAGACTTTATTCTGTAAATTATAAAAGTTTTTTTAAACCAGACCCAGTAACAGCTATTTAAATAATATATATCACATATGTTTACTATTTTAAAAAAAACTAAAGAATCAAAAAAGAAAAATTGTTACAACAAGGGTGCTTCTTTTTCGCTAAAGCAAAAAAAATCGCAAAAAGGTATTGCTTTAATTATCGCTATAACGGTAATGACTCTGTTATTATCAATTTCTTTTTCAATATCAAATATCGTTCTGAGACAAATTAGAATTACAAATCTAAATAACGCATCAAAACCTGCATTCTTTGTTGCTGACTCGGCTGCTGAATGTGCTTTCTATTATGATATTTTGGTTAAACCCGATCCTGCAAATTTAGATATAAACATAAATGAAGATTTTGGTACTGCAGTTTTTGGAGATAATAATGGAGAAATTGCCAAAGCTACAGTCCGTTGTGAAAATAAGGCACCGCTAAATTTAACTAAATCACAATCGACGGTAGTCAATGTAAATACTGTAGTTACAACATTTGACGTTGATTATGACGGGATGTGTGCGTCAGTTGAAGTGACAAAAACTGATGTTTCTACTAAGATTGTATCCCGTGGTTACAATACTGGAGTAACAGATGCTGGTTGTGATCTCACAGATTTGAATAAAAGACGATTGGTGGAAAGAGGTTTAACAATTACATATTAATGGTATAGTAGGGGGTATGTCTAATGATATTTCTGACCGAATTCAAAAACTTCGTGCCCTTATAGATAAAGAACGATATCAATATCATGTTCTTGATATTGAAGGAATTTCCCCGGTTGCATTGGATTCTTTGAAGAAAGAATTAGTTGATCTCGAAGAAAAATACCCTGAATATTATGATGCAAATTCACCAACACAACGAGTGGCAGGCAAGGCCCTTGAAAAATTTGCCAAGATAGAACATAAAGTTCGTCAATGGTCTTTCGGAGATGCTTTTTCTGAAAATGATATTATTGAATTTAATGAACGCATAAATCGATTTTTAAAAAAAGATATTCAAGGGGATATCGAATATGTGTGTGAATTAAAAATTGATGGATTAAAGGTGGTGATAGAATATAGAAATGGAATCTTGTATAAAGCAGCTACACGAGGTGATGGAATTATCGGTGAAGATGTAACACATAATATTCGAACTATACATTCTATCCCGTTAAAACTTCAACATGATATTGATATAATTGTTGAGGGTGAGGTTTTGATTACTAAAACTAATTTTGAAGCATTAAATAAAATACAGAAAAAAAATAATTTTCCATTATATGCTAATCCAAGAAATATTGCAGCGGGAAGTATACGACAACTTGATCCAAAAATAGCAGCTAATAGAAATCTTGATATGTTTATCTATGATATAGCCTTGCTTGATTTGAAAAGTGAAAAAAAAATAAAGGTCCCAAAATCTCAAGAAGATGAATTATATCTTTTAAAAGATTTAGGATTTAAAGTAAATACTCATTTTAAAAAAGTTTCAGATATTCAAGGTGTTATAAAATTTTGGCATCATTGGCAAAATATCTATAAGAAGCAAGATTATCTTATTGATGGAGTAGTTGTAAAAGTTAACGACCACAAACTCCAAGATCGGTTAGGGTACACTGGGAAATCTCCGCGTTTTGGAATTGCTTTCAAATTTCCAACTGAGCAGGTTACGACTGTATTGGAAGACATCAAACTTCAAGTAGGTCGAACTGGAGTTATTACACCTGTGGCAATATTAAAACCTGTTTCGGTATTAGGTACTACTGTTTCAAGAGCCACGCTACATAACGAAGATGAAATAAAGAGATTGGATATTCGAATAGGAGACACTGTTATTATACAAAAATCCGGTGATGTTATTCCAGACATTATTCAAGTCTTAATCGATCTTCGTCCTCATGAGTCAAAGCCATTTAAATTTCCAAAAAAAATTGAAGGCTGTGGAGGTGATGGGTCAATAGAAAGAATAGAAGGACAAGCGGCATATAGATGTGTATGTATGGATTCAGACCAATTGAATAAAAGAAAACTATATCATTTTGTTTCTAAAAAATGTTTAGATATTGACGGACTAGGCCCAAAGCAAATTGATCTTTTTATAGAACACGATTTGATTACGGATTTTATAGATGTATTTACTCTTACAAAGGGAGATATTGAAACACTTCCTCGTATGGGTGAAAAGTCTGCAAATAATATTATTAAATCTATCGAGAAAGCAAAAAATACTGACATGTATCGACTGATATTTGCATTGTCTATTCCACAAGTGGGTGAGGAAACCGCAAGAGATGTAGCTAAAGTTTGTGACTATGACTTTAAAAAAATAGTACAGATGAGTCTGCAAGATTTTGAAAATATTTATGGGATAGGGAAGGTGGTTGCAAAAAATTTATATGATTGGTTTCAAGACGAGAAGAATATTATTTTGCTGGATAAACTATTAGAATTCATATCGATAAAAAAAGCTAAAGTGGTCATTGCAGTGAATTCATTTTTTAAAGATAAAAATGTAGTCTTGACAGGGACATTGACAAAATATTCAAGAGACGAAGCAGGGGAGATTATAAGAAAGTTGGGTGGGAATATTGTTTCTTCAGTTTCGAAAAATACGGATTTTGTGGTGGCAGGCGAGAGTGCGGGGAGTAAGTTGGAGAAGGCGGAAAGTTTGGGAGTAAAAGTGTTAAGTGAGGAGGAGTTTGACTCACATATAAAATAACGGTCCGGGGTTTTTTCTATGTCCTGAATATGCTAAACTGCACCTATGACAAATCCTATCCAAGAATCAGATATAACTAATCTAGCTAATTTATCTCGTATTAGTCTGACAGAGGCTGAAACCACAAAATTTACTAAAGACATTCAAGCAATAGTGGGTATGATCGATGTTGTAAACAGTACCAATGTATCTGACGATCTTTTAAAACAAGAAGGATTTGCTCCAATAAATAAAATTCGGGAAGATATACAAAAAGAGACAAACTACTTGACTCCACAAGAAATTGTTTCAGCGGCACCAAACCATCAAGATAATTCAGTTAAAGTTAAAAAAATATTAGGAGACAACGAATAATAATATGATACAAAACATCCAAGAATTCCATTCACAATTAATAGATAAAAAAATCACTATATCTGATTTAGTAAACTATTATTTAAAAAATATTGAAAAAAAAAATAAAGATTTAAACATTTATCTTGAGGTTTTTGATGATGTCTTAACTATTGCAAAACAATACGACGCTGAACTAGAAAACAAATCATCAGACGAAATAAAAACATTTTTAGAAACAAAAAAACTTTTTGGTGTACCTGTAGCAATAAAAGATAATATTTTAATAAAAGGAAAGATTGCTTCTGCATCATCAAAATCTTTAGAAAAGTATGTCGCAAGTTATGATGCTACTACAATCGTAAAATTAAGAGAAGCAGGGGCCATTTTTTTAGGTCGTGTGAATATGGATGAATTTGCTATGGGTGGATCAACTGAAAATTCAGCGTATGGTGTAACAAAAAATCCACTTAACAAAGAGTATGTTGCCGGAGGCTCATCAGGTGGATCAGCTGCAGCGATATCAGCGGATATGGCACTTATAACTTTAGGGTCAGATACAGGAGGATCTATCAGACAGCCTGCATCATACAATGGAGTAATAGGATTAAAGCCAACATATGGATCTGTATCTCGTCACGGTCTTATGGCAATGGCATCTTCATTTGATGTGATCGGACCATTTAGTAAAGACATAGATGATGTAAAAATGGTTTTTGAAATCATTAAAGGACAAGATGAACTAGATTCAACAACACATGGTGAAATGCAACCAATGACAAAAAATAAAATTAAAGTAGGTATACCAAATGAGTTTATTTTTACAGAAGGTGTATCTGAAGAGGTAAAGGAAAGTATAAAAGATGTATCAGAAAAATTAAAAGCACAAGGTGTTGAAGTGGTGGATATTTCAATTCCTCTTTTAAAAGAAGCATTAGCACTGTATTATATTCTTGTTCCAGCTGAAGTATCATCAAATATGGCACGCTATGATGGGGTACGATATGGGGAGGCTGTGAGTACAAATAATGGTATTGAGGATTATTTGCAAACACGAGGTCAACTTCTGGGTCCGGAAGTAAAAAGAAGAATCATTCTAGGAACGTATATATTGTCAGCAGGGTACCATGATGCATATTATAAGAAAGCGTTAATATTTCGAGAAAAATTAATACAAGATGTGAAAGAAAAGTTCAAAGATGTTGATGTGATATTAACACCAACGACACCCGATACTGCATTTAAAATCGGTGAGAAAGTAACCGATCCTTTAGCGTTGTATTTGGCGGATATTTTTACAGTAACTGCAAATCTTGTTGGTATGCCAGCAATTTCTGTACCATATATGACTGATAAGGGAGAGACAGGTACAGAAAATAAAATGCCACTCGGTTTACAATTTATGGCTAACACCGATGATGAGAATGTATTATTTTCTATCGTAAAAATGTTATAATCAAATCACATGGCTGAAGAAAAAAAAGACACACCCCAAGGGGCGAAAAAAGATGCACCTAAGGCTCCAAGTGGAACCGTTGTCTGGGAGGAAGTCATCCTTTTGATATTAGGAGTTATTGCTTTGCTTTTTGTTTTTATTCCTCGTTTTTTTGCAACTGATCATATACAAAATAAAGATGATACAACCCCAACGCAAACTTTCAATGCTCAGGGTTTTTATAATCGTATCTTTAAAGATCAAACACAAACAATACGAGACGAAACTGGTGCTGTTATTGAAGTAAAAACACCAAGTTTAATTGATGAAGGAAAATCAAGATTTGAAGATTTTGGAAAAAGTTTATCTATTATAGTGTTCTCAACACTTCTATTTTTAATGTTACTTTTTTGGGCAATTGTGTATTACAATAAATTTAGAACTGAATTAATTATTAATAATTATAAAAAGAAATTTGCACCTCAAGATGCAAATCTTGATCAGAAAAATGAAAAAATTCTTGAAAATTTAAAGCCTGATACTAATGGAATTATAAATCCACGATGGCAACTTATTGGAAAATATTATAACTCAGCTAGTCAAGCAGATTGGAAATTAGCAATATTGGAAGCAGATATTATGTTATTTGAAGTTTTGAATAAGAGTGGATTTCCTGGGTATTCAATAGGGGAGATGTTAAAGTTTACAGATAAGTCAAAGCTCTCAACCTTGGACTTTGCATGGAGGGCACATAAGATTCGAAACGAGATTGCTCATCAAGGATTAGACTATGTATTGACTAGAAGTAAAGTAGATGAGGCTATAGCAGATTATGAGAAGGTTTTTGAAGAGTTAAATTTTATCTAGGTTGATTTTTGGTCAAAATTAAGTTATTATATGGTGACATCCAAAAGATAGCGGGATGTCAGTAACAGTAACTGGCCAGGCTCATAACCTGGAGATCTTGGTGCAAATCCGAGTCCCGCAACAAGCAAAAGCTTATATACGTCTGTGTAGCTCAGTCGGTTAGAGCGTGGGACTCATAAGCCCAAGGTCGAAGGTTCGATTCCTTCCACAGACACCAGTGTATACAGTTACACTAAGCAAGTCGACAATTCGGCTTGCGGATAGGAATCGAAAAGCTTTGCTATATTTTTGAGAACTTTTAGTTCGTAAAAATCGCAAAGGTGTACTGACCTCGTAGAGGTCGATTCCTACAACTTTACACCTTGAGACATTGTGTTTATTATGTATAATAGACATATCCATCAAGATAATGCGGTGGTAGCTCAGCTGGTTAGAGCGTCCGCCTGTCACGCGGAAGGTCGTGGGTTCAAGTCCCATTCACCGCGCATTTGAAAAAAGCACCTAATAGGTGCTTTTTTCGTGGGGTGAGGAGGCAATAGTTTGCCTCCGTGGTGGACTTGAAAAATTTTCTATATCAGAAGTATTTTTGTTATAAGTTTGATACAATGATTATATGCAAATACAATGGAACAAAGTAACCTGGTACTCTCGCTTAGCAGCGATTATCCTTTTTATACTACTTATCCCAATGCTTACTTTTTATATCGGTATGAAATATCAAGAGGTTAAGTATATTACATTACAAGTAAAATAGGCATATGCAAAAAAACCTTATAATCCTTATCTTATTATTAGCCATAGCTGGTGGAATAGCTTTTTATCTTCAACACAGTGTGATATTGGTGAGACCTGCAAATGAAAACGCTACTACGTCAATTGTAACTGGTACTCCTGATCAAGAGATTATTTCAGCAAGTACATCAATGAAGATAAAAGTTGCACTTCTCGGTGCACAGATGGAAACTTCAAACAAAGATAATTTTAGAGGTTGTGATGTTATTGATTTACAAGAAAGAACTGTTCCAATCTCAACAATGCCTTTAAATGCCGCACTCCGAGAATTGTTTTCCAAAAAGGATATTTGGATGCCGAGTGAATTGGCTCCAGGAAACTTTATTTCTTCGCAAAAAGAATTGTTTTTTGATAATGTTTCTACAGAAAATGGAACTGCAAAAATATATCTACTTGGTAAGATAGGGCCATTAAATGGAGTATGTGACGATCCAAGGCTTCGTATTCAACTTGAAGAAACAGCA